>CAIMFT010000167.1 GCA_903840385.1 uncultured Holophagaceae bacterium | reverse complement strand
GCTGGTGGACGCCGCGCACCTGTGGGGCAAGACCGTCTGGGAGACCGAGGAAGTCATCAAGAAGCAGCACCAGGATCCCCAGATCCGCGTGGCCTCCATCGGCCGCGCCGGGGAGAACAAGGTGCTCTTCGCCGGCATCGTCAATGACCTGCACCGGGCGGCCGGACGGTCCGGCGTGGGCGCCGTCATGGGCTCCAAGAACCTGAAGGCCGTGGCCGTGCGGGGCACCCTGACCAGTGCCTACCAGATTGCGAACCCCGAGGCCTTCTTCACCGCCGTGGATGCGGGCAAGAAGGTGCTGGCGGGCAACGGCGTGACCGGCGTGGGCCTGCCCACCTACGGCACCCAGGTGCTCATGAATGTCATCAATGAGCTGGGCGCACTGCCCACCCGCAACCACAAGGACACGCAGTTCGAGTCCGCCAACTCGATCGGTGGCGAGGCCATGCACGAGAAGCGCGAGACCGATGGCAAGGCCAACCTGGTGACCAACGGCGCCTGCTTCGGCTGCACCATCGCCTGCGGCCGCATCTCCCGCATGGATCCGGGCCACTTCAGCGTCAAGGACAAGCCCCAGTACCACGGGGCCTCCGGCGGGCTGGAGTACGAGGCCGCCTGGGCCCTGGGCGCCGCCAACGGCGTCAAGGATCTGGAAGCCCTCACCTACGCCAACTTCCTCTGCAATGAGGACGGCTACGACCCCATCTCCTTCGGGGCCACGGTCGGTGCCGCCATGGAGCTCTACGAGCTGGGCATCCTCACGGAAGCCGAGGTCGGCCTCAAGCTGACCTGGGGCTCGGCCGAGGCCCTGGTGACCCTGGCGGAGTGGACCGCCAAGGGCGAAGGGTTCGGCGTGGCCATCGGGCAGGGCTCCAAGCGCCTCTGCGCGAAGTACGGCCGTCCTGAGCTCTCCATGAGCGTCAAGGGCCAGGAGTTCCCGGCCTACGACGGCCGTGCCCTCCAGGGCATGGGGCTGGCCTACGCCACCAGCAACCGCGGCGCCTGCCACCTCCGCGGCTACATGGTCTCCCCCGAAGTGCTGGGCATCCCCGTGAAGATGGAGCCCCAGGCCACCGAAGGCAAGCCCGCCATGCTCAAGGCCTTCCAGGACCTGACGGCGGTGGTGGACTCCAGCGGCCTCTGCCTCTTCACCACCTTTGCCTGGGGCCTCCAGGACATCCAGCCCCAGATCCAGGCCGCCTGCGAGGGAGACTGGTCCGACGACCGCCTGCTGCTCATTGGCGAGCGCATCTGGAACATGGAGCGGGAGTTCAACCTGGCCGCTGGCATCACGGGCAAGGACGACACCCTGCCGCCGCGCCTTCTCAATGAGCCCGCTAACAGCGGTCCTCAGAAGGGTGCAGTGACCCGCCTGGACATCATGATGCCGGAGTACTACCAGGTCCGTGGCTGGAGCGCTGACGGCGTTCCCACCGACGCGACCCGCACCCGCCTCGGCCTCTGATCCATGCGACACGTCATTATCGGAAGCGGTCCTGCAGGCGTGGTCGCCGCAGAGACCCTGCGCAAGGCCGACCCCGCCGCAGAGATCTTCATGCTCTGCGGCGAGGGGGAGGCCCCCTACTCCCGCATGGCCATCCCCTACCTGCTCAAAGGGGATATCGCCGAAGAAGGCACCCACCTGCGGAAGTCGGCTGACCACTTCCAGCGGCTGCGCATCGGTCTGGTCCAGGCCCGCGCCCGCACCGTTGATGCCGCTGCCCGCACTGTGGACCTGGGCGAGGGCACCAGCCTGAGTTACGACCGGCTGCTCATCGCCACGGGCTCCCGGCCCAGCCTGGAGAAGATCCCGGGCATCGAGCTGCCCGGGGTCCAGGCCTGCTGGACCCTCGCTGACGCCCGCGCCATCCTGGCCAAGGCCCAGCCCGGCACCCGTGTGGTCCAGATGGGCGCTGGCTTCGTGGGCTGCATCATCATGGAGGGCCTGCTCTCCAAGGGCGTGGACCTGACGATCCTGGTGCGCAGTGGCTACATGGTCCGCCGCATGATGAACCCCGCCGCCAGCGACATGCTGCGGCGCTGGTGCGAGGCCAAGGGCGTGAAGATTCTCACCCGCACCCAGCCCAAGGGCCTGAGCCTGAAGGACGGTGTCCTCCAGGTGGACCTGGGCGAAGGACGGGTGCTGCCCGCCGAGATGTACCTCAGTGCCGTAGGCGTGGACCCGAACCTGGAGTTCCTGGCCGGCAGCGGCATCGAGATCAACCACGGCATCGTGGTGGATGCGCACCTGCAGAGCAGCGTCCCCGGCATCTACGCTGCCGGAGATGTGGCCGAGTCTGTGGACTGCCTCAGCGGCAAGCGCCAGGTCAACGCCATCCAGCCCAACGCTGTGGAGCAGGGCCGCATCGCGGCGCTGAACATGGCCGGGAAGCCCGCGGCTTTCCAGGGCAGCCTGGTGTTTAATGTGCTCACGACTCTGGGCCTGATCTCCTCGTCCTTCGGCGAGTGGGAGGGCGTGCCTGGCGGCGAGTCCACGGAGCTGCTGGACGAGGCCCGCTACCGCTACATGAACCTGCAGT
>CAIMFT010000166.1 GCA_903840385.1 uncultured Holophagaceae bacterium | reverse complement strand
GCGGCGCAGGCGCAGGTGCTCCGCAGATACGGTCCATGTCGTGGCGCCTGGGTGACGATCTGTTTCCGGTGCCTAGCCAGGTTTCGGAGCCGGGACTTGGCGAAAACCAGAGTCGCCTTCCCCGGTAAAGCGCGATGAACCTTTGTTTGATCAGCCTTTCATCATCTTTTGATCGGTGTTCATCGGTGTTCATCGGTGGTTAATAGGCACTTTTCATTGAAGCAGCCCAGGTGCTGTAGGCTGGCGGGATGCTGGACCTTCTGCTGATCCCTGCGGTGCTGCTGGTGGCTTTGGCGCTGCGAGCGGTGCGGCAGGGCGCGCACCGGACGCACGGCTACCTCATGACGGCGGCCTTCACCACGGTGGCCCTGCGCATGTGGCTGCGCCCCCGGGCCTTTCCGGCGGGCTACCTGGAGGTGGTCGTGGGCGTGCTGGGCCTCGCCGGCACGACGATGATCCTGGGCAGCGGCGCCCTGGCCTGGCGCGAAGGCCGCACCCGCAATCCCCGCATCCCCCGCCTGCACCGCGCCCTGGGCACCCTCACCCTGACCACCTTCGCCCTGGCGCTGGTCTTCTGGCTCCTGCGAGACCGGAACTGAGCTATTCAGGCTGCAAAGCCTGAACCACGAAGACCACTAAGACCACGAAGGAAGGCCAACGATCCTGTCTCCTTCGTGGTCTTTCCGTCTTCGTGGTTAATCCCTTTTCACCTCGTCCGGCTTTCTCCGCTTTCCTCTGCGCCTCGGCTGTCCTCTGCGCTCCAGTTTTTAGTTCGCACTTTGCGACGACACTACCAAGGGTCCTGAACCGTCTTACCTGCCTCCGCATGCCGCAGGGCCTTGAGGCCGATGTCGTGGCGGACCTGGCGGCCGGGCCAGGTGACGGCGGGGAGGGCGGCTTCGATGGCGGCGCGGGCGGCGGCGAGGTCCGGGGCGGAGGTGGCCAGGTTTAGCACGCGGCCCCCGTTCGTCAGCCACTGGCCGTCCTGCAGGCGGGTGCCCGCGTGGATGACAGTGACGGCGGTGCTGCCGATGCTGATGGGCACGCCCTTCTTGGCGCCCGCCGGGTAGTCCTCGGCGGCCAGCACCACGGCGATGGCGGTGTGGGGCTTGAGCTTGAGGTCGCGGGTCACCAGGCGGCCCTCGGCCACCTCCAGCAGCAGCGCCGCCAGGTCCTCATCCAGGAGCTGCATCATCACCTGGGTCTCAGGGTCGCCGAAGCGCACGTTGTACTCCAGCAGCTCCGGGCCCCGGGCCGTCCACATGACCCCCAGGAACAGCACGCCCCGGGCCACCAGCCCATCAGCCTGCAGGCCCCGCAGGGTGGGCTCCACCAGCCGCGTTCGCATGAGCTCGATATCCTCGGGCCGCAGGAAGGGCAGCGGGCCGAAGGCGCCCATGCCACCGGTGTTGGGGCCCTGATCCCCGTCGAAGATGCGCTTGTGGTCCTGGCAGGCGGGCAGCAGGGCGTAGGCCGCGTGGTCCGCATCCACATCTGCCAGCACGTGCAGGGACAGCTCCATGCCCGCCAGGGGCGCCTCCAGGACCACGGTCCGGCTGGCGTCGCCGAACTGGCCCGCCAGGAAGTCCCGGTAGGTCGCCAGGGCCTCGGCCTCAGTGCTGGCCAGCACCACGCCCTTCCCCGCCGCCAGGCCATCGGCCTTGAGCACGATAGGGTAGCCGTGGGACCAGGATCGGATCAGCGCCTCGCCCGCAGCCAGATCCGTCACGGTGTGGCTGGCGGCACAGGGGAGGCCGTGGCGCTGCATGAAGTCCTTGGCGAAGGCCTTGCTGCCTTCCAGCTGCGCCGTGGCGGCGCCGTGGCCGAAGACCGGGATGCCCAGGGCCCGCACGGCATCCGCCACGCCAGCCACCAGGGGCACTTCCGGTCCGGGCACCACCAGGTCCGGCCGGTGCTCCGCACACCAGGCAGCCACGGCGGCGGGGTTCTCGAGGTCCAGGTCCACCCGGGCCCCCAGGGTCGCCAGGGCGTCGCTGCCCGGGGCCGAAGTCAGGTCCGCCCCCCCGGCCTTGAGCTTCAGGGCCAGGGCATGTTCCCGGCCGCCAGAGCCGAGGAGCAGGATCTTCATGGGGACCTCCGCCATCAGTATCCCCCAGGCGAAGACCCGGGACGACACAAGGACGCCTGCCGGAGATAGAAGCCTGGCGACAGGCCATTTTTTCTCCCCTTCATCCCCTTCATCCCAGTAGAAAAAGCCTTTAATAAACAGGGATGAAGGGGATGAAGGGGAGAAGTGCCTTACGGGTAGACCCTGTTTCAGCCCCATGGGCCAGCCCTGTTTACCCTGCCCATGGAGGTGCCGGACCCCAGGGTCAAGAATGCCCTTCCGGATTCCGAAGGTTGGGGTAGCATGGCCCCGCTGGAGGTTTCTCATGGCCACCCTCACCCTGAACGGCACCCCGGTCCGCACCTGCGGCGAGCTACCCCTCCCGGGCCACGCCACCCCGCCCTTCACGCTTACTCAGAAGGACCTTACGGAGCTCACCAGCGTCGACCTGGAAGGCCGGCGCATCCTGCTGAGCATCTTCCCCAGCCTGGACACCGCCACCTGCGCCGAGAGCGTCCGCAAGTTCAACCACGCCTCGGCGGACCTGCGGGACACGGTGCTGCTCTGCGTCTCCATGGACCTGCCCTTTGCGCAGAGCCGCTTCTGCAGCACCGAAGGATTGGCGAATGTCATCTCGGCCTCGGCTTTTCGCAACCCGGACTTCGGCAAGGCCTTCGGCGTAACCATGGTGGATGGACCCCTGCGGGGCCTGCTGGCCCGGGCCGTGGTGGCCCTGGACGAGAATGGGACGATCCTGCACACCGAACTAGTGACAGAGCTAACCTTGGAGCCGGATTACGACCTGGCGATCTACGCCATCCGCAACCATCACCACCCCTGCCCCGAGGACGCTCAGGAGACCACCGAGTAGGCATCCAAGAATAAAATAACTGAAATTCATGTCAGCGGCCTTGGGGGCCGATGAAGGTAAGAACCCCAGGGGGTCCCGTGAAGCCACTGACAGCCGTGACTGAATACCCCCCCGAAGAGGGGTTGCGTCGTTTCACCCAGGGGGAGCTGGTGCTGGCCCAGGAGATGGTCTCGATCCTGGATGCGGCCGGCTTCTACATCGTGGAGCGGGAGCTCCTGGATGCCCGCAGCTGGCCCCGCCAGAGCGGACTCCCAGTGGTGCTGGTGAATGGCGTCCCACTGCTGTTCTTCCGGGCTGCTTCGGTGCTCGCCTTCATGGAGGGCTGGGTGGCGGCCGCAGACTTCGACCCCCTGGAGCTGGCCCCCATGGCCACCGGGGGCAGCTTCGCCTGAGCCTGGACCTCAGCCCCGCGCCAGGAGCCGGGCCCGCGTGTAGGCGATGAGCCCACCGGCGTCCATGATCCCCTTGCGGGCGGCGGGCAGCTTCACCTGGTCGTAGACCTTCCCGGTGCTGTGGTTCCGCACCTGGTCCGCCGTGATCTCCAGGTCGTCGCCCTCAGTGGCCTCGATGCCAGGGCAGATGACCACCTGCAGGCCCAGGTTGATGCTGTTCTGCAGGAAGATCCGGGAGATGCTCCGGGCCACCACGGCCAGGTCGTAGCCCTTCAGGGTCGAGCAGGCCTGCTCCCGGCTAGAGCCGCAGCCGAAGTTCTCCCCGCCGACGATGACCGAGCCCGGCGGGAAGGCTTTGGCCTTCAGGCTGGCGTTGAAGTCTGTGCGGTCGAAGAAGGCGAACTGGGGCGTCTCCGTGGGCAGCACCGTGGCCATGAAGCGGCCTGGGTAGATGTCATCGGTGCTGATGTCGTTCTCGAGGGCAAGGATCACTTTCGGCATGGCTCAGCCCTTTCTCGGATCGGTGATGACGCCGGTGATGGCGGAAGCCGCCGCCACCACGGGGCTGCACAGGTAGACCTCGCCGGTGGGGTTGCCCATGCGGCCCTTGAAGTTGCGGTTGGTGGTGCTGAGGGCCACCTCGTGATCCCCCAGGGCACCTTCGTGGACCCCCAGGCAGGGCCCGCAGCCGGAGTTCATCACCACGGCCCCGGCCCGCATGAAGTCGTGGATGTAGCCCTTGTCCAGGGCCTGGGCGAAGATCTTGCTCGAGGCCGGAAACACCAGCATGCGGGTACCCTCAGCGACCTTCTTGCCCCGCAGGATGTCGGCCGCGGCGGCCAGGTCATCCAGGCGGCCATTGGTGCAGCTGCCGATGACGATCTGCTGGACGGGGATGCCCAGCACCTGATCGATGGGCTTCACGTTGTCCACCATGTGGGGGCAGGCGATCTGCGGCACCAGGGCCGAGACATTGATCTCCACCGTCCGCACGTAGCTCGCGTCGGCATCTGGCGTGACGCAGTCGATGGCGTCCGTGACGCCCGCTTCTTCGCGCAGGTAGCGGACCGTCTCCGCATCCCCCGGAACAATGCCCGAGGTGGCGCCAGCCTCCACGCTCATGTTGCAGATGGCGATGCGCCCACTGGTGCTCATCTGGCGGATGGTCTCGCCGTGGAACTCCAGCACCTTGAAGTTGGCACCCTGGGCCGTGAGCAGGCCGATGAGGTGCAGGATCAGGTCCTTGGGACCGACCATGGGGGGGAAGGTGCCGGACACCACCACCTTGATGGTGGCGGGCACCTCGATGTTCACCGCGATGCCCAGGGCCCAGGCCGAGGCCATCTCCGTGGCACCCACGCCGAAGCTGAAGGCCCCCAGGGCGCCGTGGCTGGTGGTGTGAGAGTCCGTCCCCACCACCACGAAGCCCGGTCGCACGTAGCCGTACTCGGGGAGGATCTGGTGGCAGATGCCGCCCACGTCGCCGCGCACGTCGTGGAACTTGGTGATGCCGTTGGCCGCCACGAACTGGCGGATCTTCTTGTGGTTGGTGGCGGTCTTGGGGGACTCCGCCGGCACCCGGTGGTCGAAGATGATGGCGATCCGCGAGGGATCCCACACCGTCGGTGCCTGCCCCGTGCCCTGGAACACCTCCTGGAACTGGTTGATCACCAGCGCGGCGTTCTCGTGGGACATGGCCAGGTCCACCTTCGGCTCCACCACATCCCCCGCTGCCACAGCGGGCAGGCCCGAGGCGCGGGCCAGGATCTTTTCCACAACGCTCATGCCCATGACTGGCTCCTCAGATGACGCCCTTGGCTTTCAGTTCAGACTGCTCGGCCTCGGAGAGCCCAAGGGCCCCGTAGACCTGTGCATTGTGCTCGCCCAGGGTGGGCGGGGGGGTCTCCACGGCCCCTGGCGTCTTGTCGAAGCGGGCCGTGAGCCCGAACACCTCGATGTCACCGAACCCAGCCACCGGGACCTTCTGCAGCACCTGCCGGTGCTCCACCTGAGGCTGCCGCAGCGCTGCTTCAAGGCTAAGAATCTCCCCACTAGGGACATCCTTGGCGTTCAGTTCCCTCACCCAGAAACCGATAGGTTTCTGGCTAAGCCGAGCCTCCAGGAGAGGAGTCAACTCCCGCCGATTTTTCTTGCGGGTGTCCCGCTCCTGGAAGCGGGGATCGGTCTTCAGCTCCGGCACGCCCAGCACATCACAGACCGCCTCCCACTGCTCCTGCTTGTTGGCGGCGATGTTGATGTGGCCGTCCTGCGTGCAGAAGGTCCCGCTGGGGGCCGCCGTGAAGTTGTCATTGCCCATGAGGGTGGGCTGCTCGCCGCCGATGAGCAGGTTCGCCGCCACCCAGCCCATGAGGGGCATGATGCTGTCCAGCAGGGCCACGTCGATGAACTGGCCCTCGCCGGTGCGCTCCCGGTGGAAGAGCGCCGCCATCACCGCAAAGGCCGCATTGAGACCGCCCACCGTGTCGCAGACGGGGAAGCCCGTGCGCAGGGGACTGAGGCGCTCGTCACCGTTCACAGCCATCTCGCCCGAGAGCCCCTGGATGATCTGGTCATAGGCCGGCTTCAGGGCATCGGGACCGGTCTGCCCGAAGCCCGAGATGGCGCAGTAGATCAGGCGCGGATTGAGGGCCGAGAGGGTGGCGTAGTCCAGGCCCAGGCGCGCCATGACGCCGGGGCGGAAGTTCTCCACCACCACATCGGCGTCCAGCACCAGGCGGCGGAACAGGTCCTTGCCCTCCGGGGCCTTGGTGTTCAGGGTGATGGACTGCTTGTTGCAGTTCTGCGCCAGAAAGCTGGTGCCCATGAGCTGCTTGTTGAGCGCCGGCACGATGCCCAGCTTGCGAGCCAAGTCCCCATCCTTGGGGTTCTCGACCTTGATGACCTCCGCCCCCAGCAGCGCCAGGTGCAGCGTCGTGAAGGGCCCCGACAGCACGTTCGTCAGGTCCAACACCTTGATGCCTTGGAGGATCTTCCTAGACATAAAGTCCTTTCAACCTATCAATTTCATCGCAGTGCGAAGCGCCCGCGGCGC
>CAIMFT010000165.1 GCA_903840385.1 uncultured Holophagaceae bacterium | reverse complement strand
GAGCAGGGCGGGGAGAAGGGTACGGGAAACGCGCATGATGAACTCCAGGAATTTCAGTGCACCCAAAGGTGCGAGGTCTTGTTGGGTTGCCTCCGGGAGGACGATTCCTCAAGGGAGGGTGGCGTGAGCCACTACCCCTATCTCAAGTCCCGTGCCAAACTCAATTAATCAGTTAACCCTAACAAAATCACCTTTTGGTGATTTTGTTATCTCCCCCATCTTTGTCCAGATTCCAGAACAAAGAATCTATTTCTGGATCCTGGACATTCCAGGGCCTGGCAGGGGCTGGTCGCCGGTTTACAGAAGGCCTTTACGCAGACTCGGCTCTGCTCCCGAAGGAAGCAGAGCCGAGTCTGGGGGTGCGTTGCGGGTGGATTTAGTTGTAGGCCACGGTCACAGAGAAGCTGCCGCTGTAGAGGCCAGCGGGCTGGTTGGCGGCCACGCTCAGGTTGGCGCCGACACTCAGGCCGGAGGCGCCGGCGCCGTCCAGCAGGTAGGCGCTCGCACCCGTCGTGAAGCTGTCGACGGTCATGCTGTTGGCACCCGAGGTGATCTGGATGCTGCCAGGCAGGCCCACGGCGAAGGAGGTGTTCGGCTCACCGGCCACATCGAAGGAGGCGGCGGAGACACCCGCGGCGCTGGCGAGCACCGCGCCACCGGAAGCGGTGCGCACGCCGGCGGGATCGAGCTTGACGGTGCCGGCCGTGGGGGTGGCGATCATTGCGCCGAAGTTCAGGTCCGAAGCCTTCGCGATGGAGATGGGCTGGTAGATCTTGGCGGAAGCGGTGGCGGTGGCGCTGGCAGTGGGGGCGCCCACAACGGCGGGGGTGGCAACGCCGGCGGCGAACATCGGGGCGCTGGCGACGACGAGCAGGGCGGGGTAGAGAGAGCGGGAAATACGCATGGGAAGCTCCGGAATTAAGTGGCACCAGTCAGATGCGAAAAGGGGATGCCCCAGCGAGGTGTTCCTCGCTGGAGAGCTGGGGTTCTGAGGAGTGGCTATCAAGGTCTACTGCAGCCTTCGAAGCATCCGCCAATCAAGGGATGGGCTGCTCGGGGTGGGGCTCAGTTGTAGGCCACGGTCACGGCGAAGGTCCCTGAGTACTGGCCGGGGACCTGGTTGGCACCCACATACATGGTGGCTCCCACACTCAGGCGCTGGCCGCCGTTGACGCTCAGCAGGTAGGGGGCCCCATCGGTCACGAAGGTGTCGACAGTCATCGCATAGGCGCCGAAAGTCATCTGGGCGCTGGTCGGAAGCAGAACGGTGAAGGTGGTGTTGGCTTCGCCATTCACCTGGAACGCAGCGGCAGAGACGCCGAAGACACTGGTATTGGCGAGGACCACGCCACCGACGGCAGTGCGAACCCCCAAGGGATCAATGATCACCTTGCCCGCAGTGGGAGTGGCGATCATGGTGCCGAAGTTCAGGTCGGACATCTTCGTGATGGAGAGGGGCACCTGGATCTTGGCGCGGATGACGGCACTGGCACTGACCGAGACAGGGGTTTGGCTGTAAGCGGGCAGCGCAATGAGCAGGGGGAGCAGGCTGTAGAGGGGACGCATGGGGTACTCCTGGTCCTTTCTGCAGCGATACCGGGCGAGGCCCTAGGAAAGGATCGAACCCTCCCGAAGCTCGGCCCTGGTCTGTGGAAGCGGCCAGGGCCGAGGCTGGGAGTGCGTTGCGGGTTGGCTTAGTTGTAGGCCACGGTCACGGAGAAGCTGCCGCTGTAGAGGCCGGCAGCCTGGTTGGCGCCCACGCTCAGGTTGGCGCCCACGCTCAGGGAGTGCGCACCGGTGCCGTCCAGCAGGTAGGCGGCGGCGTCGGTCACGAAGGTGTCAACCGTCATGCTGTTCTGACCCGAAGCGATCTGGATGCTGGCGGGCAGGGCCACGCTGAAGGAGGTGTTGGGCTCACCGGCCACGTCGAAGGCGGCGGCGGAAACGCCAGCAGCGCTCGCGAGGACAGCACCACCGGAAGCGGTGCGGACACCAGCGACGTCGAGCTTGACGGTGCCGGCGACGGGGGTCGCGATCATCGCGCCGAAGTTCAAGTCAGCAGCCTTCTTGATGGAGATGGGCTGGTAGATCTTGGCGGAAGCCAGGGCGGTGGCGGAGGCAGTGGGGGCGCCCACGACGGCCTGCGAGAAGGCAGGGAGACCGGCGACGACGAGCAGGGCGGGGAGAAGGGTACGGGAAACGCGCATGATGAACTCCAGGAATTTCAGTGCACCCAAAGGTGCGAGGTCTTGTTGGGTTGCCTCCGGGAGGACGATTCCTCAAGGGAGGGTGGCGTGAGCCACTACCCCTAT
>CAIMFT010000164.1 GCA_903840385.1 uncultured Holophagaceae bacterium | reverse complement strand
CGGATGTAGCGGGCGGCATCGCCGCCGTCCACGGGGCCCACGTTCCCGATCTTGCCGCTCTTGGTGACCATGCCGGCGATGATGCCGTTGAGGTAGCCAGTCTCTTCACTGAAGGGGGTGTAGGTGAACACGTTCTTGGCGCCGATGTTGGCGCTGGTGCCGTAGGCGAAGGTGGTGTTGGGGAAGACCCCAGCCATCTCATCCACCAGGTTCTTGTACTGGGCGCCGTGGCAGATGATGATGTCGAAGCCCTTGGAGGCGTACTGGCGGGCCGCAGAACCCGCATCCACAGGCTTCATCTTCTCGCTGTGGCTGTACTCCATGGCCCCAGCGCCCATCTTCTTCTGAACGGCCAGGATGGCGTCGTGCATGGACTGGCACCAGCCCTTGTCGTCCACCGTGGATTCCACGATGAGGGCGATGCGAACCTTGGGGGCGGGCGCGGCCTGGGCCGAGCCGGCGAACATCCCGAGAAGGGAAGCCGCAGTCAGTGCAACCTTGAGGAAGTTCTTCATTGCTTCACTCCTTTTTGGTCGGAATCAGGTTCCGAGGGTTGGGGGGGTGGGTGGTGGTGGTCCCTCAGGCAGACGAGGCTGCTGAGGGCATGGCTTGCTCGGACGAAACGTGGTGAATGCGGCCGGCGCGATCCCGGAGGCTACCTCCAGGATGCCCCGAAAGGACGGCCTGGACCTCGGCGACCATGGACAAGGCGATGGCCTCCGGCGACTCCGACCCCAGATCCAGGCCCGCCGGGACGTGCAGAACTTGGCGCTGGGCCTCGGTGAGGGGGCCCCCGGCTTCCTCGATCTCTCGGAGCAGGCGGGCGCTGCGGGTGCGATTGCCCTGCAGGCCCAGGTAGCCCAGGGGCTGACGCAGCAGCGCCGCCAGGGCCTGGCGGTCCTTGTCGTAGACGTGGCTCACCACCAGGGCGGCGCTGCGGGCATCGAAGGGCAGTCCCTCCAGGCAGGCCGGGGGATGGCCCACCACGATGCGGTCGGCTTCCGGGAAGCGCTCGGCGGTGGCCAGGGCGGAGCGGTGGTCCACCACTCCCAGGAACCAGCCGAGCTCCTTGGCCAGGCGGGCCAGGGGTCGGGCGTGCTCCCCCGCCCCGAAGAGCCAGAGGGCGAAGGGCGGCAGGATGGGCTCCACCAGCAGGTCCAGCTCCCAGCCGTCCTGGGCCAGGACCGTGTTCACGGGCGTACCCGTCTGCAGGGCGTCTTCCAGCAAAGTGATCAGGGCCACCTGGAAGGGCGCGGCTGGGGGCAGGAGGCCAGGACCATCAGGGTCCAACACAAAGCGGTCGGCCAGCTTGGCGGGGGCTGGGCCACGGGTACCCAGCACCGTGGCCAGGACGCCGGTCCGGCGCGCTGCCAGCAGGGTGGCGCAGAGGCTCAGCCAGGGCGGGGTGGCACCGGGCGCCAGGGGCTCCAGCAGCACCTCGACTCGGCCCTGACAGCCCATGCCCGTACCCCACACCAGGTCAAGCTCACTGCCCAGGTCGAAGACAGCCAGCTGGGGCGAGCCGGAGGCCAGTACCGAGGCCACCCGGGCCCGCAGGTCGGTCTCCAGGCAGCCGGCGCTGAGCACCCCGGTCTGGATGCCTTCCGGCCCCACCAGCATGCGGGCACCGGGCTTGCGGTAGGAGCTGCCCTTCACGCTCACCAGGGTGGACAGCACCGCCGGTCCCACCAGGGAACCCACTGCAGCGGCGATCTCCGGGAGGCCCTTCATGGCTAGAACCGCTCCCAGAGCCGGGTGGCCAGCTCACGGCTGCGGGCCGCCAGGGCGGCCTCGTCCACAGCGATGCTGAGCCGCTTGCCGGCCATGAGCACCCGGCCGGCACAGATGGTGGTGTCCACCGTGGCCTGGGAGAGGCCGAAGATCAGGTGCCCCAGCACCGTGTTGCCGTTGAGGGGCGTGGGGGCGTGGTAGTCCACCAGGATGACGTCAGCGGCTGCGCCCTCGGTCAGGGTGCCCAGGGGGAAGCCCCAGAGGCGGGTGGCCTGCTCCGGGTTGCGGACGAACAGCGCGTTCGCCACATCCATGAAAGCGCAGGTGGGGTTGTCCTGGCGGAGGTGCTGGGCCCACATGGCCACCCGGACTTCCTCCAGCATGTTCACGGTCATGGCGTCGGTGCCCAGGCCCACCCGAACGCCCCGGGCGTTGAGCTTCACGAGGTCGGCGATGCCCACCGCGTTGTTGAGGTTGGACTGGGGGTTGTGGGCCACGAAGGTGTCCGTCGCTGCCAGCAGGTCCATGTCGGCATCCGAGACGTGGACGGCATGGGCGGCGATGCTGCCGGGCCCCAGCAGGCCATGGGCGTGGAGGCGGGCAGCGGGGGTGGCGCCGTATTTCTGCAGGTTCACAGCCACGTCGGAGGCGGCCTCGGCGGTGTGCACGTGGAAGCCAACGCCCAACTCACGACCCAGCGCTCCCGCCCGCTCCAGGGTGCGGTCCGAGAGGGTGAAGGCAGCATGCAGGCCGAAGAGGGCGCGGAGGTGGGGGTCCTGCTCCTGGGCACAGCGGCGGGCGAAGGCGGCGTTCTCCTCCAGGCCCTCGGTGATGATGGCCTCGCCGTCGCGGTCCGAGACCTCATAGCAGAGGCAGGCCCGCACGCCAGAGTCCTTCACGGCGGTGGCGATGCGGTCCAGGGAGCCGGTCACGGCAAAGGGGCTGGCGTGGTGGTCCACCAGGGTGGTGGTGCCCTTGCGGATGGCGTCCAGCAGGACGATCCGGGCACTCATCTCCACATCGTCGAGGCTGAGCTGGCGATCCAGGCGCCACCACAGGTTGTCGAGCACTTCCTGGAAGGTAGCGCTGGGGGCTGCCTTGCCCAGCCCCCGCACCAGGGTCGAGTAGAAGTGCATGTGGGCGTTCACGAGGCCCGGCATGACCACCTGCCCCGTCGCATCGAGCTCCCGGTCGAAGGGACCGGGAATGGCCTCCCTCGGCGCGATGCGGGCGATGCGGCCATCCTCGATCAGCAGAGCCTGACCCTCCAGCACCTGGCAGGGGGCGCCGAAGGTGATCAGGGTTCCGCTGTGGATGAGGATCCGGCTGGTCATGGGACTCTCTTTTCTTGCTTGGGCTTCTTTTTCACCAATCAGGGCTAGGACGCCGCGACCTGCTCGTTGAAGGCCTGGATGAGGCGGTCGAAGTGGGCGGCCTCTTCGGTGAAGAGCTCGCGCCAGTACTCGGGGTCCCACTGGGCGCAGATCTCTTCGTAGGTCTTCCCCTGCTGCTCCACCCAGGTGTAGTACTTCAGGTTGTGGATGGCCTTCTTCTCAGGGAAGGTGAGCTCCTTGAAGTTGTCGACGCCCTGGCGCTCCAGGCTGCCCACGTGGGCAGTGGCGGCGTTCACGGCCGTGAAAGCACCATGCTCGGTGGTCTGCTCGGTCAGGCGGGAGCGGTACATCTCCACGCTGTCTGTGAAGACGGTGAACACCATGTCGTTCTCGTCCAGCTCGAAGTACTTGGCCATCTTGATGGCGGCGAGCATGTTGCAGACGCCGCTGATGCCCAGGAGGCCGAGCTTCTCAATGGTGGGCTGGTCCACGCCCAGGCTGGCGAGGTAGCACTGGCCTTCGGGCTCGTTGAAGAGGCGCAGGATGCGCATGCAGTCTTCGTCATCAATGGCCGCCACGGCGTCGGTGTTGCGGACGTTGTGGACCCAGGGCACGTGCTTGTCGCCGATGCCCTCGATGCGGTGGTCGCCGAAGCCGTTCATGAGGAGGGTGGGGCACTGGATGGCCTCGGTGGCCACGATCTTGGCGCCCGGGTGCAGGCTCTTGAGGTAGTCCCCGGCGGCGATGGTGCCGGCGCTGCCCGTGGCGCTGATGTAGCCGGCAAAGCGGGACTTGTCCGTGCGCAGGCTGGAGAACACATCCTCGATGGCCGGGCCCGTGACGTTGTAGTGCCACACAGGGTTACCGTACTCCTCAAACTGGTTGAAGATCAGGTGCTTGGGGTCGGCCTTCAGCTCCCAGCACTTGTCGTAGATCTCTTTCACGTTGCTCTCGCAGCCCGGAGTCGCGATGACCTCGGAGCCGATCTCGGCCAGCCAGGTGAAGCGCTCCTGGCTCATGTTCTCCGGCAGGATGGCGATGGCGGTGCAGCCCAGCACGGCGGAGTCGAAGGCGCCGCCGCGGCAGTAGTTCCCGGTGGAGGGCCAGACCGCCTTGTGATAGTCGGGATCGAACTCGCCGCTCACCAGGCGCGGCACGAGGCACGCGAAGGCGGCGCCGACCTTGTGGGCGCCGGTGGGGAAGTACTTCCCGACCAGGCCGACGATGCGGGCCTTCACGCCGGTGATGGCGCTGGGGATCTCCAGGTGGTTGGGGCCGCCGAAGAGGCCCGTCTCCGGGTCATTCTTCCAGGTGATGCGGAAGAGGTTGGCGGGGTCGATGTCCCAGAGGCCCACGTTCTTGAGGCGGGCCTTCACGGACTCGGGAGCAGTCTCGGGGCGGCGCATCTGGCCGAAGGTGGGGATGATGATGCCCCGGTCCTTGCAGCGCTTGGCGGTGCGCTTGACGACTTCGGCGTTGTAGGTCTTGACGATTCTGGACATGGTTTCTCCGTTCCTAGAGGCTGAGGTTCTGGGCGCGCTGGATGATCTGCTCGAGCTTGGCGCCCGGGTCCTTCAGGCGGGTCAGGAACATGAGGGCGCTGATGATGAAGGGCTTGTAGCTGGCCTCATGGTAAGTCGGGAT
>CAIMFT010000163.1 GCA_903840385.1 uncultured Holophagaceae bacterium | reverse complement strand
CAAGGGAAGAGCCATAGCTCCAACCTCACCGATGACCAGGCCGACCAGATCCGCCGCGCCCTCCAGGGCCGGCCGAAGGGCGCCGCCGAGGAGCCACCCCTCGCCCTCCACAAGCCGTCCGCGGCCGTGAGGGTGGTCAAGGGCCCCAGCCCCGCTCCCAAGCCCGAGCCCGAGCCGGTCCGGCTCGCCCCGGCGGTCCTCGTGAAGAAGGCCGAGCCCAAGCCCGAGCCTCAGCCCGAGCCCACGGCGGCACCAGCCCCCGTTGCTGCGGCCCCCAGCCCGGCGCCCCAGGCGGAAGCTCCGGCGACCGCCGCCGCTCCTGCGGCACCCCAGGCGGCCAGCCCGGCTCCTGCTCCGGCAGCGGCGCCTGAGCCCCCCGCCGAGGCCCCCCGGGAGACCTTCTCCCGGCTCAAGGTCTCCACCACGGCCCCCGCTCCGGCCCCCAAGGCCCAGGAGCCCGCTCGCTACATCCAGCTGCCCCCGGTACGCCAGCCCGGCTCAGCCCCGGCCGCTCCCGCCGCCTCCCCCTCCGGGCCCCGCCCCGAGGCAGGTGCTCGGCCCATCGTCCAGCGTCCCGGTCAGGCCGCAGGTCAGGTCCAGCGCTCGGGCATGCCACCCAAGGAAAAGGCCGTCCTCCAGATGGCCACCAACACCGGTCGCGGCGAGGTTCGCCACGAGCCCCTGCCCCCGACCAACCCCACCCGCCGCCCCTACATCCCCCCCGCCATTACGGAGATGCGGACGGACCAGGGCTACTCCCGCATCAAGATGTCAGACACCCCGGCCCCGGCCCCCCGGACCCAGGAGCCCGCCCGCTACATCCAGCTGCCGCAGCAGCGCCCTGTGGGTGGTGCCCGCCCCAGCGGTCCCGGCGGCCCCAGCCGTCCCGGCATGGGCGCTCCCCGCCCCGGTGGTCCTGGTGGCCCCAGCCGTGGTCCCGGTGGTCCCAGCCGTCCCGGCATGGGTGGCCCCCGCCCTGGCGGCCCTGGTGGTCGTCCCGGCATGGGTGGTCGCCCCGGCGGTCCCGGTCGTGGCCCATCCCTGCCCCCCGCCGGTCCCATCGATCCCAACAGTCAGAAGGGCCCCGGTCGCGGCGCCCATCAGGGTGGCAAGAAGAAGAAGGGTGGCTATGTCCGGAGCAAGGAAGAGGAACTTGATCTCAAGCTCCGTCAGCCCCGCTCTCGTGCCCAGCAGGTAGCCGGCGAGTACATCGAGGAAGAGATCGGCATCGTCATGCTGTCTGAAGGCGTGACCGTCAAGGAGCTCGCCGAGAAGTGCAGCCGTCCCGCCAAGGACGTCGTGGCCAAGCTGCTGCACCGCGGCATCTTCGCCACCATCAACCAGCCCCTCGACACCGAGATGGCCAAGGAGATCGCCCGCGAGTTCGGGTTCCTGGCCGACATCGTGACCTTCGAAGAAGATGTCCAGATCATGGCCGATGAGGCTGGCGAGGTGCAGGGCGAGAAGCTGCCCCGCCCCCCCGTCGTCACCATCATGGGCCACGTCGACCACGGCAAGACCTCCCTCCTCGACGCCATCCGCAAGACCAAGGTGGCGGCAGGCGAGGCCGGTGGCATCACCCAGCACGTGGGTGCCTACCACGTGGACGTCAAGGATCCCAACACGGGTGAGATGCGGCAGGTGGTCTTCCTTGACACCCCGGGCCACGAAGCCTTCACCAAGATGCGCGCCCGCGGCGCCAAGGTCACGGACATCGCCATCCTGGTGGTGGCTGCCGACGACGGCGTCATGCCCCAGACCGTGGAGTCCATCAACCACGCCAAGGCCGCCGATGTTCCGCTGGTCATCGCCGTCAACAAGATCGACAAGCCCGGCGCCAACCCGGACAAAGTCCAGCAGGGCCTGCTCCAGCACAGCGTGCAGACCGAAGCCTACGGTGGTGATGTCCCGGCCGTCCTGGTGAGCGCCAAGACCAAGGAAGGCCTCGACGAGCTGCTCGAGACCATCCTGCTCGTGGCGGACATGAAGGAGCTCAAGGCTGTCTACGACTGCCCCGCAGCCGGGTCCATCATCGAGGGTCGCCTCGACCGCGGCCGCGGTCCCGTCGCCACCGTCCTGGTCCAGCGCGGCACCCTCAAGGCCGGTGACATCTTCGTCGCAGGCGCCACCATGGGTCGCGTGCGAGCCATGTTCGACGACCTGGGCCGCAAGGTCACGGAAGTCGGCCCCTCCAGCGCGGTACAGATCCTCGGCTTCGAGGAAGTCCCCTCCGCTGGCGACAACTTCCAGGTCGTGGAGGACGAGCCCAAGGCCCGCACCATCGTCTCCTTCCGCCAGGAAAAGGCCAAGCAGGCCGCCCAGCAGAAGCAGCGCGCCACCCTTGAGACGCTGTTCAGCACCCTCAAGGACGGCCAGGTCAAGGAGCTCGCCCTCATCATCAAGGCCGACACCCAGGGCTCCGTCGAGTCTCTGGTGGGTCAGCTGGAGCGCCTCAGCACCGGGAAGGTCCGGGTGCGCATCATCCACAGCGCCGCCGGCACCGTCACCGAGAACGATGTGCTCCTCGCCGAGGCCTCCAAGGCCACCATCATCGGCTTCCACACCAAGGCCGAGAAGAAGGCCCAGGAGCTCGCCCATGAAGAGGGCGTGGATCTGCGCTTCCACGACATCATCTACAAGGTCACGGAAGAGATCGAGCAGGCCATGGTCGGCCTCCTGGATGCCACCGACAAGGAGACCATCCACGGCTTGGCCGAGGTGCGCCAGCTCTTCAAGATTGGTCGTGTGGTCATCGCCGGCTCCTTCGTCACCGAAGGCAAGGTCCAGAAGACCTACAAGGTCCGCGTCAAGCGGGGCGAGGACACCGTCTTCGAGGGCGCCCTCAAGAGCCTCAAGCGCTTCAAGGAGGATGTGGCGGAAGTCAAGAACGGCCTCGACTGCGGCATCGCCATCGAGGGCTACGATGAGCTCAAGGAAGGCGATCTCCTCGAGTTCTACAGCCGCGAGAAGGTCATCGCCACCACACTCAGCTAAGCTGCATCGCAGCTGCCAAAAGGGGCCCGCATTGCGGGCCCCTTTTTGGTTGTCTCAGCCTGGTTCATGCTCTCGTTAATTGCCAATTACAACAAATCAAGCCGGGCCCTACGCATTCTTGCCAACCCATGGCTGCATAGACTTTGCGCTTCCAATGACACCAGTGAGCTGGCGGCTTTCGGACCACTAGGCCGGGTGCCCAAACCAGGGCGGGTGCGCTATCATGACTTCAACGTCTCCAACCAACCCCAAGCTCTTTTGACCCCCCTGCGACCCGAACCTGAGCCCTTCCCCCCGGGCCGGGATCTCGGACCATTTACCCCACCTTCACGGAGAGGACCAGCCATGAGCAGTGAGATGTACGAACGGATGCGGGGCAACCCCAAATTCCAGGAGTTGGTGAAGCGCCGAGGGCGCTTTGCCTGGACCATGTCGGCCATCACCCTGGTGATGTTCTATGGCTTCGTGCTGGTGGTGGCGTTCAAGCCCGCCGCGCTCGGCCAGCCCATTGCGCAGGGCTCCATGCTGACCGTCGGCGTCGTCGTCGAGTTCTTCATGTTCGTCTTCTTCTGGATCCTGACCGCGATCTACGTGGTCCGGGCCAATGGCGAGTTCGACTCGCTGACCCAGGAAATCATCGCGGAAGCCCAGAAGGAGGGGAAGTAATGCGCCGTCTGACCCGCATCGCAACCACCCTCGGCCTGCTCGGCGCCTCGGCGCTGGCCTATGCTGGCCCCGCTCTGGATGGCATCCAGGCCAAGTCCCCCACCAACTGGCACGCCATCGGCATGTTCTGTCTCTTCGTGGCCCTCACCATGGGGATCACCTACTGGGCCTCGGGCCGCACCAAGTCCACCGCTGACTTCTACACGGCGGGCGGCGGCATCACCGGCTTCCAGAACGGTCTCGCCATCGCCGGCGACTACATGTCTGCTGCGACCCTGCTGGGTCTGAGCGCCATGGTCTACACCCAGGGCTACGACGGCTACATCTACATGCTGGCCTTCTTCGCCGGCTGGCCGATCATCCTGTTCCTGATGGCCGAGCGCCTGCGGAACATGGGCAAGTTCACGTTCTCAGACATCACCGCCTATCGCCTCGACCAGGGCAAGGTGCGCACCATGGCGGCAATCTCCTCGCTGACCGTGGTCTGCTTCTACTTGCTGGCCCAGATGGTCGGCGCCGGTCAGCTCATCAAGCTGCTCTTCGGCCTCGACTACAACATCGCCATCTTCGCGGTCGGCCTGCTGATGATGGTCTACGTGATCTTCGGCGGCATGGTGGCCACCACCTGGGTGCAGATCAT
>CAIMFT010000162.1 GCA_903840385.1 uncultured Holophagaceae bacterium | reverse complement strand
TGGTGGTTCAGGATGATGGAGTCGAAGCCGCAGCTCTCCACGCAGAACTCGCAGAAGATGCAGCGCTCCATCTCGAAGTCGTAGCGCACGGGGTAGGGCATCTTGCGCCCTTCCTTCTTGCCCTTCTCGATGGTGATGACCGAGGTGGGGCAGATCTTCTCGCAGGCCATGCAGCAGACGCACTTGATCTCGCCCTGCTCATCCTTCAGGAGGGTGAGGCGACCGCGGTAGCGGGGCTGGACCTTGGCCACCACCTCCGGGTACTCGGACGTGATGTGGAAGGGGACCTTCCGGCGGTTGGCGGTGAAGAAGACCTTGCAGAAGTGCTTGCCCGTGATGGCCAGGCCCTTGGCGATGTCGAAAGGGATGAGGGTCCGAAGGTACTTGTGCATGGGCGGCCCCTTAGACGGCGCAGCGGACGAGGGCCGCCAGCAGCAGGTTGAACAGCGCCATGGGGATCAGGTACTTCCAGGCCACGGTCATGACCTGGTCGTACCGGTAGCGGGGGATGGTGCCGCGGACCCAGATGTAGGTGAAGAGCAGGAAGATGATCTTCGCCACGAAGAAGATGGCGTGGGGCCCGGCCAGCCAGGAACCGGCGGGCAGGAGGTGATTGAAGAGGCCCTGCAGGCCGAAGGGCAGCAGCCAGGGGCCGCCCAGGAAGAAGCCCGCCGCCAGGGCGCTGACGACGGTCATGTTGATGTACTCGGCCAGGTAGAAGAAGCCGAACTTCATGCCCGAGTACTCGGTGTGGAAGCCCGCCACCAGCTCGTTCTCAGCCTCCGGCATGTCGAAGGGGAGGCGGTTGGTCTCGGCGAAGCCGCAGGTGAGGTAGATGAGGAAGCCCAGGAGCTGGGGCACCAGGCCCCAGGCGGAGAGGCCAATGGCCATCTCTCGGGCCATCTCACTGAAGTTGAGGCTGCCGGAGAGCACCACCGGGACCAGGAGGCTGATGGCCAGGGGCACTTCATAGCTGACCATCTGGGCCGCGCTGCGCAGACCGCCCAGGAGGGGGTACTTGGAGTTGGAAGCCCAGCCGGCCAGCACGATGCCGTAGACGCCAACGCTGGCCACACCGAGGATCCAGAGCAGGCCCACATTGATGTCGGCGATGCCACCGGAGACCGGCAGGCCGGCCAGGCCGGGGAACCAGGAGGGGAAGATGAAGAAGGTGCCGGGCACGAAGGAGATGGCGGCGAACACCACCACCGCCGACACCATGCTCAGGGCCGGGGCGATGAAGAACACGAACTTGTCGGCCTTGGCGGGGATGACGTCCTCTTTGAGGATCAGCTTCAGGACGTCGGCCAGGAGGCCGGGGATGCCACGCCAGTAGGACAGGACCGGGATGCGGCCCCACTTCCACATGCCGCGGTTCATCCAGCCGGTGACGCCCTTGTGGCCGCCGGCGACCCGGGTGGAGCCCAGGCGCTGCTGGAGGTAGCCCAGCACCTTGCGCTCGGCGAAGACGGTGAGGGGCACCACAACAAAGACAAAGAGCACGACCAGCACGCACTGGATGAGCGTGATGGCCAGGGATTGGGAGAGGGTCGGCGTCGGCATGGGTGGGAGTCCTCGTCGGCTAGCGATCGATCTCGCCGAGCACGATGTCCAAGGTCCCGATGGCCGCCACGATATCGGCGATCAGGGCACCCTCGGCCATCTTGGGCAGGCACTGGAGGTTGATGAATCCGGGAGCCCGGACATGGAAGCGGTAGGGGTTGGTGGAACCCTTCTCACCCACGAGGTAGTAGCCGATCTCGCCCTTGGGGGCCTCAGTGGCGTGGTAGACCTCGTTGACCTCGGGCTTGAGGATCTTGGGGATCTTCGCCATGACCGGGCCTTCGGGCATGCCGTCCAGGCACTGCTGGACGATGCGGGCACTCTGCCGCATCTCAGCCATGCGGACCAGGTACCGGGCGTAGGTATCGGCGGCAGTCTGGGTGGG
Organism: uncultured Holophagaceae bacterium; assembly: GCA_903840385.1. Taxonomy (GTDB): domain Bacteria; phylum Acidobacteriota; class Holophagae; order Holophagales; family Holophagaceae; genus Geothrix. The sequence goes on along the minus strand of CAIMFT010000162.1, from coordinate 4,927 downwards.
GACCTCGAAGTCCATCTCGGCGTAGGCCGCGTAGGGGAAGGCCTTGCGGATGTCGTAGGGCACGCCGGCGGCGCGCAGCACGGGGCCGGTGACGCCTAGGGCGATGGCATCCTCGGCGCTCAGCTTGGCCACGCCGATGGTGCGCTTCTTCCAGATGCGGTTCTCGCTGAGCAGGTTCTCGTACTCCTCGAGACAGGTCTCGAACTTGGCCAGGAACTTCCGGGCCATCTTCTCGAAGCCCGGAGGCAGGTCCTCGCGTAGGCCGCCGATGCGGAAGGCGGTGGTGGTGAGGCGGGAACCGCAGAAGGCCTCGTTCAGGTCGAGGATGTCCTCGCGCTCACGGAAGGCGTAGAGGAACACCGTCATGGCGCCGATGTCCAGGGCGTGCGTGGCCAGCCAGATCAGGTGCGACGCCAGACGGTTGAACTCATTCAGCATGGTCCGGATGTACTGGGCGCGCCGGGGCACCGTGATGCCGAACAGCTTCTCGTTGGCCTCGGCCCAACCCAGGTTGTTGGCCACGGCGGAGCAGTAGTCCATGCGGTCGGTCCAGACCTGACCCTGGAAGAAGGTCTGGTTCTCGCAGATCTTCTCCACGCCCCGATGCAGGTAGCCGATGATCGGCTTGCAGTGGGTGATGGTCTCGCCATCGAGCCGGAGCTTGACCCGCAGCACCCCATGGGTGGACGGGTGCTGGGGGCCCAGGTTGATTTCCATTTCCTCATTCTTGAACATGGATCACTCCGCCTTCGGCTGCTTGAGGTTGATTCCAAGCTGGCCAGCCTTCTGAAGGGCGATGCGCTCGATCATGCCGCCGCGGTCCTCCCGGAAGGCGATGTCGCGCTGGCCCCAGCCCACGACGGGGTAGTCCTTGCGGAGGGCGTGGCCCTCCCAGTCATCCGGGCAGAGGATGCGGGTCATGTCCGGGTGGTTCGCGAAGGTGATTCCGAGCATGTCGTAGATCTCGCGCTCCATCCAGTTGGCACTGGGGTAGGCGGCGCAGGCGCTGTCCGGAATGAAGCCCTCAGGCACCAGGATCCGCAGGCGCAGGCGCTTGCGGCGGGAGATGCTGGTGAGGTGGTAGACCACGCTGTAGTCCCAACCAGTGGCGGCGGGGTAGTGGGTGGCGGTCTGGTCGGCCAGCATCTCGTAGCGCAGGTCGGCATGGTCCCGGCAGAGCAGCAGAACCTCGAGGATGGTGTCCTTGCTCACTTGGCAGGTCAGCTCACCGGCCTGCTCAAAGACCTCCTCAACCTTGGCACCCAGGCAGGCCTGGAGCAGCAGCAGGTCGGCGTCCTTGGCCTCTTCGGGCCAGGGGGTCTTCATGTCGTTGTCGTCCTTTCGGGGCACCGGGCGCACAGGGGGCTTGGGGGCGTCCTTGCCCTCGGCCTCGGCCTTGGTCTTGGCGGTCTCGAAGTCCGCCAGCATCTTCTGCCACTTGGCCTCGTCGGCCTCGGCGGCGGCCTTCACCTCGGCGAGGTAGGTCCGGCGGCTCGGCAGGGGCACGGTCTTGGGCATGACCACCTGCCGCTGGGGCGAGGCGGCGTAGTCGTAGACGTAGGGTCCCTTGGGAGCCTCGGGGGCCGCCTCGGGCTGGGGGACGATCGGATCCGTCATCAGCCGACCTCCTCGAAGATGTCCTTGTAGCGGTCAGCCAGGCTGCTGGTCATGATCTTGTCCTGCAGCTTGAGGAAGCCGTAGATGAGTGACTCGGGCCGGGGCGGGCAGCCCGGGATGAAGACGTCCACGGGGATGATCTTGTCCACGCCCTGCACCGTGTGGTACGAGTCGAAGGGCCCGCCGGCGGTGGCGCAGGAGCCCATGGCGATGACCCACTTGGGCTCGGGCATCTGGTCGTAGAGCAGCTTGATGGTGGGCGCCATCTTGTAGGTGACGGTGCCGGCGATGATCATCAGGTCCGCCTGCCGGGGGGTGGCGCGGAAGATGCCGGCGCCAAAGCGGTCAAAGTCGAAGCGGCTGGCGCCGGCGGCCATCATCTCGATGGCGCAGCAGGCCAGGCCGAAGGTCACCGGCCAGACGCTGGTCGCCCGGGACCAGTTCATGACCTTCTCCACCTTGGTGGTGATAAGGATCTGTTCAAGGGCGGTCGGCTGGTTCACGCCACACCTCCTGCACCGCACCCCAGGGGGGCTGCAAATTTAAAAAAGCCTGCCGACGCCTGACCCACCCTGCCCATCACTCCCATGTGAGGGCTCCCTTGGACCAGATGTAGGCATAGCCGAAGAGCAGCAGGAACAGGAAGATGCCGAACTCGATCATTCCGAAGAGGGCCAGCTCCTTCATCTGGATGGCCCAGGGCATGAGGAACACGGTTTCCACGTCGAAGACAAGGAACATGACCGCAATCAGGTAGTAGCGAACCGAGAACTTGGCCCGGGCCTCGCCGTGGGCGACGATGCCGCACTCATAGGAAGAATATTTCGCAGCGCTGGGCCAATGGGGTCGCAGCAGCCAGGAAAGATTCCAGATGATGATCGGCAAGGCCACGGCCACCAGGATCAGCAGCAGGATGGACGCATAGCCATTCATGGAGCCTCCAGGACCAGTCATTGTGCGGCCTCGGTCCCGCACAGGTCAACGCTGGAAGCCAACCCACTCGTCCTTTGTGACCCATGACCGATTCTGGGGGTTCGGCCCCTGGCTTGATCCAGTAGGATGTTTCCATGTCCCAGCCTGACCCGCCGATCCCCTCCGACGCCGCCGAGACGCCCGATCCGACCCTGACCGACTTCCGGCCAGCGAAGGAGCTCTATCCCACCCTCGATCTGACCCGCGAGCCTGTGGATTTTGCGCTCTTCCAGGCCCTTCCCCTCGATTTGATGCTGAAGCATCACTTTGTTCCTGTGCAGGAACGCGATGGTGTGCTGTGGCTGGCCATGGCCGACCCCCTGGACATCCCCACCCAGGACATGCTCCGCATGCGCCTCCGGCGCCCCCTCCGCTTCTACTGGGCCCCCCAGGCCCAGATCCAGGAAGTCCTGAAGAAGTCCGAGAGCGGCCAGAAGGTCATGGACGAGGCCGGCGAGGCCCTCAAGGTCCAGGTGCTCAACGAGGAGGACTGGGATGACGATGTCCTGGACCTGGAGCGCCTCACGGACAAGGACGAGGCCCCAATCGTCCGCCTGGTTGACACCACCATCTTCAACGCCCTGCAGCGCCGGGCCTCCGACATCCACCTGGAGACCCTGGCCTCGGGCTTCCAGATCAAGTACCGCATCGACGGTAGCCTCTACTCCGCCGCCGACCCCATCGACCGGCGCTTCGCCTCCCCCATCATCAGCCGCATCAAGGTCATGTCCGAGCTGGACATCGCCGAGAAGCGGAAGCCCCAGGACGGCCGCTTCAAGCTCAAGGTGCGGGGCCGGGCCATCGACTTCCGCGTCAGCATCATGCCCACCATCCACGGCGAAGACGCGGTGATCCGCATCCTGGACAAGGAGAATCTCACCGAGGAGTTCCAGTCCCTGACCCTCGAAATCCTCGGGTTCTCGGACCATGAGCTCAAGCGGGTGCGGCGCTTCTCCCGGGAGCCCTATGGCATGTTCCTGGTGACCGGGCCCACGGGTTCCGGCAAGACCACCACCCTCTACGCGGTGCTCAGCGAGATCAAGTCCCCCGAGGACAAGATCATCACCATCGAGGACCCGGTGGAGTATCAGCTGGAGGGCGTCACCCAGATCCCGGTCAACGAGAAGAAGGGCCTCACCTTCGCCCTCGGCCTGCGCTCCATCCTCCGCCACGACCCCGACAAGATCCTGGTGGGTGAGATCCGCGACCCCGAGACGGCCCAGATCGCCATCCAGTCAGCCCTCACGGGGCACCTGGTGTTCACCACGGTCCACGCCAACAACGTGCTGGACGTGCTCGGCCGCTTCCAGCACATGGGCGTCGAGGTCTACAACTTCGTGTCCTCGCTGAACTGCATCCTGGCCCAGCGCCTGGTCCGCGTGCTCTGCCCCAAGTGCAAGCGCCCTGCCCTGCGCCCCTCCCTCCAGGAGCTGGAGGAGAACGGCGTGGATGCAGCCTGGGCCGACACCGCCCAGCTCTTTGATCGGGTCGGCTGCGTGGACTGCCACGGCACCGGCTTCCGCGGCCGCCAGGCCATCATCGAGTTCATGGGCCTCAACGATGAGCTCCGGGAGCTGCTCATCCAGCGGGCCCCGGTGCGCGAGCTGAAGGCCGCCTGTCGCCGCGGCGGCATGCAGTTCCTCCGGGACAGCGCCCTGGAGAAGGTCCGCCTGGGCATCACCACCCTGGCGGAGGTGAACAAGGTCACCTTCCGAGAAGGTTCCTGAGACCCTGCGCCCCCGCAGTCTGGTCAGTGGGCGGTGCCGAAGAGCGCCGCCAGGTGGGTCTTGAGCTCCTTGAGGCTGAAGGGCTTCGCCAGGATGCTCACCCGGTCGGTCCGATCCACCAGGTCCAGGGCCTGCTGGTCGGCCCGGCCTGTGGCCAGGATCACGGGCAGGTTGGGGCGCAGGGCCCGCAGGAGCGGCAGGGTGGCGGCGCCGCCCAGGCCCGGCATGTTCAGGTCGAGGATCACCAGGTCGATGGGCTGGCCCTCTTCGAGCAGCTCCAGGGCCTCCTCCCCGCTGCCGCGGGTGACCTGGGCATGGCCCAGCACCTCCAGCAGGCTGGCCAGGGTCTCCCGCAGCATCTCGTCATCGTCCACCACCAGCACGCGCAGGGCCCGCAGGCCTGGAATCCTGGCCTCGGCCTCCGGTACCGGCGGGGCCTCTGGTGCCACCGCCGGCAGCTGCAGGGTGGCCAGGGTGCCCTTGCCCGCCTCGCTGTGCAGCTCGAAGTGGCCCCGGTGGGACTTGGCTGTGCCATAGACGATGGCCAGGCCCAGGCCGGTGCCCTTCCCCTGGGGCTTGGTGGTGAAGAAGGGGTCCGTGGCCTTGGCCAG
>CAIMFT010000161.1 GCA_903840385.1 uncultured Holophagaceae bacterium | reverse complement strand
GTCGAGGTCCCGCATCAGTCGCCCTCCTCATCGCTGTCCACGGTGACATCCACCGGGCGTCCGCAGAGGGCACTCAGCTCGCACCAGCTGCAATGCTCGCCCGGTGTGGGCGGGAAGTCCCCCGCTTCCAGGCGTGCATCGAAGCGGGCGAGGTTCTGCAGCAGGCGGCCCCGCCAGGCGCCGGGCTCGCCGGGCACCGCCGCTAGGGTGCTGAGATGCTTGGTGAAGGGCTCCGGGGCTTCCTCCCGCAGGGGCAGCAGGGCGGCCGTGGCAACGATGTCGGGATAGGTCGCCTCGGCCATGAGCATGTAGAGGGGCGTCTGGAGGTGCGCCGCGAAGGGGGCGTCCTCCTCGGCGAAGGCGTCGAGGCTCTTCTTGGTGGAGGTCTTGTAGTCCAGCACCCGCAGGAAGCTCAGGCCCTCTTCGTGGTCCCAGCGCTCGATGCGGTCGAGCTTGCCGCTCACAGGGAAGGGCCGCCCGTCCGGCAGCTCCAGAGCCACGGGGCCCAGCTCCGCTTCCAGGGCCACCAGGGTGCGGGTCCAGCCCTCCTGGAGGGGCAGCATCTTGGGTCCCTTCTTGGGGGCCACCACCGCCATGCGCTCGGGGTAGAGGAAGGTCAGTTCCTCCTTCGTAGGCGTCAGGGCGGCCCCGTCTAGCAGCAGGGCCGCCGCAAGGTTGGGCAGCAGGGCTTCCACTTCCAGCACCACCTGGGGCCACTGCTCCTGGGGGATGTTGCTGAGTCCCGCCAGCCAGGTCTCGCGGTGGGCCTCCCAGAGGGCGCGCAGGGTGAGCAGCATGGCTTCGGGATCGAGCTCGCCGCCCAGGTCGCCGAGGAAGGCTGCGGGCCAATCCACCAGGCCGACGTAGGGCAGCAGGGTGGTCTCCAGGAGGTGGTGCACCAGAGTGCCCCGGGCCATGCGGAGCCGGCTGGCGGCGTCGTCGCTGGTGAGGCGCCAGACGCGCTCCGCCAGGGAGCGGAAAGGACACTTGGCCAGGCTCTCCAGGGCGGTGGGACTGGCCCCAGGCTGGCCCTTGAGCCAGGCCGCGCGGACCCCCGGCACGAGATCCGCCGCCGGGGCTGGCGTGGTGAGCGCGTCGGCCTCGGGCCGAGCCAGGGTGGCCTGGCTACGGGCCTCGGCGAGGGGGTCCAGTTCGTGTCCCTCCCACAGCCAGCGGAGGCGACTGCTTACCTGCTTGGCCGGGGCCACCCAGGGGGCCGCGCCTTCCAGGGCGTTCCAGAAGGGGCCCTGGGCCTTCATGCGGCCTTCTTCATCCTGGGCGGGGCTGAGCACCACCAGGCGCTCTTGGGTCATGGCCAGCACCTTGTTGAAGGCGTAGGCCTCCCGCTGGAAGGCGCGGGGAATCTGGTCGCCGTGCTCGCTGCGGGGCAGCCAGAAGCGCTGGAGGGCGAGGGGAAATACCGCATCGCCCGCCGCCACCGTGGCCTGCACCAGGGTCTGGTTGATGGCCGCTTTCCGGTCCCAGTCCAGGTCGGGGTTCTCGGCGGCGCGGCTGGGCCAGGCGCCTTCAGACAGATCCAAAATAAGGGTGGCGCGGGAGCCCGACCACTCTTCCAACAGGGTGTCCGGCGTCACCAGGCGCAGGCCCTCCGGCGCTCGCGCGCCCCGGCTGCTGCGGGCGGCCTGCAGGAAGGCTTCCAGGGCGGTGAGCATCTCGGCAAAGGTCCACACATCGCCTGACCAGGCTTCCTTGAGCAGACCCAGCGGCGCGAAGAAGTCGTCAGGGTCCATGGGTAGGCGCAGGGTCCCGGCCAAGCCCTCGAGGCGGGCGGCCCAGTCCCGGGCGGGGAGGGTGCGCTGGCGCAGGGCATCCAATTCCTGCCAGGTGGCAGTGGCGCCGGGGCGGGCCCACTCATGCAGGTGCATGAAGCCACTGGTGAAGGCCCGGGGACCGGTCTGGTCGGCCACCGCCAGGAGGTCGGCCCACCGGCGCAGGTCGTCCCGGTGGGAGGCCCGCAGGCCCGCCGATACCGCGCAGGGATCTAGGCGCTGCAGGCCCGTGAGCAGGGTCCAGAGGGGGCTCCAGGCCTCGCTGGCGAGGAGGGGCAGCAGGCCGCCCCGCACCTGCAGGGGGATGCCTTCCGCCGCCAGGAGCGGTGCCAGGAAGGGGGCCACCTTCTGGGGCTCGGGGTGAATGACCGTGATCTCGGCGGGGGTGAAGCCTTCGTCCAGCCAGGTGCAGATCTGCTCCACGGCGTGGCGCAGGAGGTCCACCGGGCCCTCCACCAGCCCGCGCTGGAAGGTGTCGCTGTGGGCCTCAAGGGCCAGGGCACCCTCGAAGAGCCCGGCCAGCTCGGGGCTCCAGGGGGCGTCGCCCCAGCCAGCGGGTTCCGTGAGGTCCAGCTCGCTGGGGAGGCTTTGGCCGTGCTGCTCCAGACCGTCCAGGAACCACTCCACCAAGGGCTGGGAGCTGCCGAAGAGCCCCGAGCTGCCATCGCCCTTGCGGGTGGCGAGGGCGAAGGTGGCGCCGCCCAACTCGGGCACGCAGGCCAGGGCCCGCAAGCGGGCCGGGCTGAGGTCGCGCAGGCCAGCGAGAACGGGGCCGTCCTCCGGGGTGCGCTCGATCCAGAGGCCGCGCTCGCCCTGCAGCTGCAGGTCCACGGCCCGCCAGAGGGCTTGGTCGGGCTCCAGGTAGCCAGCCCGGTCCACCTCGAGGAGATAGGCCTCCAGGTGGGCCAGGACGGCGGCCAGGCTGTGGGGGGACCGGGGGTTGCCCAGCTCCAGACCGTGGCTCTGCAGCTCTCTGAGTGTGGCGGGCAAGAGGCCCTGGGCCAGAAGCTCTTGGCAGGCCCCAGACCTGGCCTTCAGGGCGTCCAGACTGGGCGCCGGCCAGCCGTTAGCCTTGGCCAGACGGCGGGCCACCCGCAGGTGCAACAGCAGGCCGAAGGCGCCGGGCACCGGAGGCCTGGCATCGTCCAACAGCACACCGTCAAAGGGGTCGTAGCTCATGCCTGCCTTCTTACTTCAGTCTGCCAGACCATCCTGGCAGATGGCTGAGGGTTTCAGATTCCGAGGAAGAGGCCAAAGACCCCAGATGGTTCTATCCCATAGTAGGCGATCGGAGTTGACACTCGCTGTCGTATCGGCGGGGGGGTACCTGGACGACGGGAGTGCCAACGGCGCCGGTGCCGGCCCAAGCATTTCGCAGTGACTCAATCCCCCGTCTCGAACCTAGCGTTACATAACACCTGGTATTGAACTCAGTGCGGTCTTGGCTGGCGTTTGGCCGGGAACCGGTGGAAGAACGCCTTCTGTTTGCCCCCCATCACAGCTCGCTAACCGCCGGCTTACCCCCTGCCAAATATGAACCGCTGCCGCCAGAGGTCGACCTCGTGGCGGAGCCCAGCCTCCGTCTGCTGGAGCTGATTCTGGCCGTAGCTGGGTGAAGCAGCAGGCTTCTGCCGCCGGATCGCCAGGGTTTGGATGGCCCTCTGCTCAAGGTCATCAGCCAATCCGTTGGCCCAAGCCAGCCAGGCCCCCACCTCCGTGTCTGGCTCCAGCGGCAGATCCCGGGCCTCCGCATCGGCACGCACCGCCCTGGCGAAGGAGCGAATGGCCCGCGCCTCCTGCACCTCATAGAGGCGGCACTCCAAGTCATACATCCGGGAGGCGAGCTCCGCCCGACGGTCCGCTTCCGCCTTCTTGCGAAGCTGGGCGGCCTCTTCCTCCCTCCTCAGTTGATCTCGCACCACTGCTTCCTGGTGCTCATGCTCAGCAATGGCCATGACCGCTCGGAAGAAAACAGTGAGCATTTCGTCGGTGGCGGGACCGGGTTGATGGTGTGGGTAGGCGCGGCGGTGCCCACCGGCGAAATGCGATGTTGAACAAGCCCGTAGCGGCGAGGGCCGAACTGACC
>CAIMFT010000160.1 GCA_903840385.1 uncultured Holophagaceae bacterium | reverse complement strand
CCCGCGCCATGGCCGATGTGCTGCGCCTCTACGATCCCGATCGCCTGCGCGCCCCCAAGGCCGACGGCCGGGTGGTCGCTTGGCCCGAGGCAGAGTCCCGCCTCCACGCCGCCCTCCGGGGCGCCAAGGCCGCCGGCAAGCCTGTGTTGCTCTTCACGGGGGCCGTGGTCTCTCCCGCCCGCAAGGCCCTGCTGGCCGACCTGAAAGCGGCCCTGCCCACCCTGCAGCACCTGGCCTACGAGCCCGCCGCCGGCGACGGTGCCGAAGAAGCCGTCCGGGCCAGCTACGGCCAGTCCGTGGAGGTCCTGCCCCGCCTGGCCAAGGCCAAGGTGATCCTCTCCCTGGGTGCTGACTTCCTCAATGGCGAGGATCCGGAGGCCCTGGCGGCCTGGGGTGCCCAGCGGCGCCTGAAGACCGCCAAGGATCCCATCAACCGCCTCTGGGTGCTGGAAGGCCCCCTCACCCTCACCGGCACCAACGCCGACCAGCGCCTGCCCGTGCCGCCTTCGCGCCTCGCCGCCGTGGCCTTTGCCCTGGCCCGGGAGCTGGCCGCTCACGGCCTCAAGCTGCCGGCTGGCGCCGACCTCTCGGCCCTGCCTGCGGGTCTGCCCAAGGGCGTGGACCTGCCCGCCGCCACCTGGTCCGGCCTCGTGAAGGATCTCCAGCACGCCGGCCGGAATGCCGTGGTGCTCTGCGGCGCTCAGATGCCCGCCGAAGCCCATCAGGCCGCCCACCTGCTCAACGCCATGCTGGGTTCCGAGGCCCTGGCCCTGGTTCCCGCCGAGCCCCTGGCCACCGTCAAGGACGTGGAGGCCGCGGTTCAGGCCATGGCCGCTGGTCAGCCTGCCGTCGCGCTCTTCTGGGATGTGAACCCCGCCTACACCTACCCCCGGGCCGCGGCCTGGAAAGCGGCCCTGGCCAAGGTTCCCTTCCGTGCCTGGATCGGTCTGGTGGAAGACGAGACCTCGGCCCAGTGCCACCTGGCCCTCCCTGAGCACCACTGGCTGGAGAGCTGGGGCGACGCCACCACGCCGAGTGCCGCCGTCCTCCGGCAGCCCACCGTAGGCGCGCTCTACGACAGCCGCCAGGGTGAGGACGTCCTCCTGGGTGCCCTGAAGGCCCTGGGTGCCGCCACCGCTGAAGACGGCCACGCCTACCTCCGCGCCCGCTGGGAGAAGGGTGTCCTCCAGGGCGCTTCCTTCGATCAGGCCCTGCATGACGGCCTGGTGAAGACCTCTGCTGGCTCCCCGGCTCCCGCCTTCCGCGGGGCCTCCGTGGCCGCCGCCGCCAAGCGGGCCAGCCAGCCCACGGCTGAGGGCCTGGAGCTGGTGCTCTTCCCGGGCTTTGCCACCTTTGATGGCCGCCACGCCAACAACAGCTGGCTGCAGGAGACCCCCGATCCCGTCACCAAGATGACCTGGGACAACCCCGTGTCTGTCTCAGTGCAGGACGCCAAGGCCCTGGGCATCCAGGAGGGCGACTTCGTCACCCTGTCCCTGGAGGGAACCACCCTCACCGTGCCGGCCGTCATCCAGCCCGGCCAGGCCAAGGGCGTGCTCGCCCTGGCCCTGGGCTACGGCCGCACCACCGGCGGCGTCGCCAAGGGTGTGGGCAATGACGCCTACCCCCT
>CAIMFT010000159.1 GCA_903840385.1 uncultured Holophagaceae bacterium | reverse complement strand
CACCGCCCCTGCCACCGGCCCGGGCCCGGGCCGAGACCTTCCTGCCCAGCGCCCCGGTGCCGCCCCTGGCTGCGCGCACGCCGCAGACCCTGCCCCGCACGGACCAGGCGCCCGCCGCCCGGCCCGCACCGCCCCTGCCACCGGCCCGGGCCCGGGCCGAGACCTTCCTGCCCAGCGCCCCGGTGCCGCCCCTGGCTGCGCGCACGCCGCAGACCCTGCCCCGCACGGATCAGGCGCCACCGACCAAGCCGACACCAGCCCTCCCACCCGCCCGGGCCAGGGCGGAGACCTACCTGCCCAGTGCCCCCATACCGGCCCTCCCCGAGCGCAAGCCCCTGGCCCTGACCCGCACGGATCAGCCGCCGCCCCCCCGCTCCGCCATACCCACCCTGCCCGCCTGGGCGCAGATCGAGACCAGCCTGCCCAGCACCCACCTGACCCCCCTGGCAGGCCGCAGGGTAGCCGCCGCCGGCGCCCCGGAGATGGCCCCCACCCCCCGCCGCAGCACCGCCGCACCGAACCTGCTGGAGACCCTGCCGGCCCGGCCACCCCAGACCCCGCTACCGCTCCAGACCCAGGTGCCCGCCTGGCCCGGCGCTGGGGAAGCCCTCAACCTCACCCGGGGCCCGGCGGGCCGCAAGCGCCTCCTGCTGAGCTTCGACGGCGGCTCCAATGCGGAGGTCGCCACCCAGATCCTGGACCTCCTCAGGGCCCGCAAGGTCCGCTCCACCTTCTTTCTCACGGGAGCCTTCATCCAGCACCACCCCGCCCTGGTGCGCCGCATGGCCGCCGAGGGCCATGAGCTGGGCAACCACACCCTGAGCCACCCCCACTTCGCCCCGGGGATGAAGCGCGACCCCAAGTGGACCCGGGAGCGGTTCCAGCAGCAGCTCCTGGATGCCGACATGGCTCTGCTGCGCCTCCTGGGTCGCCCCATGGACCCCCTGTGGCGGGCCCCCTACGGCGAGCACACGGCTGAGCTTCGGCGCTGGGCCGAGGAGGTGGGCTACCGCCACGTGGGCTGGAGCGAGGGCGCCGACACCCTGGACTGGGCCACCCGCCGGGAGCGCAGCCTCTACCGCAGCGGGGAGGCCATCCTGGAGCGCCTGCGGAAGCGCCTGGACAAGGATGGGGACGGCCTCATCGTGCTCATGCACCTGGGCTCCGAGCGCAGCGATGGGGACCGCCCCTCCGAGGGCCTGGGCGCCTTCATGGACCGGGCCGTGCAGGAGGGCTGGACCTTCGCCACCGCCGGCGACTTCGTGCGCGACCTCGGCAAGCCCGCCTGGGATCCCCGCCAGCGCCTGGGAGTTCTCGGTGCGGCGCCCTCCAGGGGCCGCTGACAGCCCGCGGCTGGGCTACACTGTAGGCAGGACACCCGGGAGGTTCGTTGCAGGGAATCGGCCGCTGGATGATCAGGACAGCATTGGGTTTCACCGCCCTGGTGCTCCTCCTCTCCCTCGGCAGCTTCCACCCGCTGGACCCCCATCCCTTCACCCAGGGCTCCACTGTGGCGGCGGTGCAGAACCTCTGCGGCACCGTCGGTGCCACCTTGGCGGGTCTGCTGCAGACCCTCATCGGCATCGGCGGCTGGCTCGTGCCCCCCTACCTGCTGTGGGAGGCCTGGCCCCGAGAGGGCCGGCGCTGGTACGGACGCGTGGCCTGGGGCGTGCTGGCCTTCTGCTGCTGGACCGCCCTCGGGGCCTTCGGCAACCGCGTCTGGACGGGGCTGCCAGAGGCCGGCACCCTGCAGCTGCGCTGGGGCGGTTGGCTGGGCAGCGCCCTCTGGCCCGCCCTGCGTCGCTTCCTCGGACCTGTCGGCCTGCCCCTGCTGCTGACGCTGATGGTGCTGGCCTGCGCCCTGGTGCTGGCCCCCTCGGTCACCCGAGCCATTGGCGTTCTGCTCACCCGCTGGTTCGGGGACACCGCCGCCTTCATCCGCCCCCTGCCGGCGGACGGCCTGCAGCGCTTCCTCACCATGGTGAAGCGCCCCTTCCTGCGCAGCACCTCGCACATCCCCGACCTCGACGCCCAGGACGCCGCGGCCCTGGTGGCCCAGGCCGAGCGCGACCGGACCCTGGACCAGCAGAACGCGGCTCTGGCCCAGGCCGAGCGGCAGTCGGTGGAGGCGCGCAAGCGGCGCCCCGTGCCTGCCCCCGAGGACTACCTGCCGCTCATCCACTCCCTCAACCTCGATGCCAGCAGCGCCGTCATCGAGGCCCAGGCCCCGGAGGCCACAGGCCCCGTGACCGCAGCCGTGCCGGGCACCTTCCGCACCACCATCCTGGCCACCGCCCCGCAGGCGCTCGCCCCGAAGCCCACGGTGGCCAAGGCCGTGGTGGGCAAGGACCGCTTCGGGCGGGAGATCGTGCAGATGCCCCTGCCCATGTCCGATGCCACCCCCCGGGGTCCGCTCCCACCCTTTCCGCCAGATGTGCCCCGCCTCTCCATCACCGAGCGGGAGGCCCTGCCCCCCCGTCGCCTCTTCGACCCCCCGAAGCAGCACGCCAAGGCCGACCTGGCGCTGCTCGAGGAGATCCGGGAGAAGATTGGCCAGAAGCTGGCCGAGTTCAAGATCAAGGGCATCATCACCGGCATGCAGCCCGGCCCCGTGGTCACGGTCTTCGAGTTCCAGCCCGACCCCGGCATCCCCCTGTCCCGCATCCTGGGCATGGAGGAGGACCTGGCCCTGGCCCTGCAGGCCGAGGCGGTGCGCATGGACCGCATCCCCGGGAAGAACCTGGTGGGCATCGAGGTGCCCAACCCCAAGCGCGAGATCATCACCTTCCGCGAGGTCATCGACAGCCCCGCCTTCCGGGATGCGCCGGGCCTGCTGCAGCTGGCCCTGGGCAAGGACATCTCCGGTCGGCCCGTGGTCACCGACCTCAACAAGATGCCCCACCTGCTCATCGGCGGCAGCACCGGCAGCGGCAAGAGCGTGGGCGTGAACGCCATGATCTGCAGCTGCCTCGTGCGGGCCCTGCCCAGCGAGGTGAAGCTCATCCTGGTGGATCCCAAGATGGTGGAGCT
>CAIMFT010000158.1 GCA_903840385.1 uncultured Holophagaceae bacterium | reverse complement strand
GAAGACGCCCAGGGTCACCAGGGACCAACCGGAGGTGAAGATCACATAGGTCGGGGTCCAGAGGTTCTTGTTGATGGGCATGACGTGGGTGCCCAGGAGGGACCCGACCCCCAGGCAGATCAGGCCTGCCCGCACCAGCCACACCCACTTGGGTACGCGCCCCCTCGGGGCCGCCAGGTGGTGGCCCGCCAGCACGCCGGAGAGCAGACTGGCCGTGGCCGTCAGGGTGCCCACCAGACCCTCCGGGTCCCAGGTGCGGGCCTTGGCCCACAGGTGGCCACCCAGCACCAGGCGGTCCAGCCAGGCGCCGAAGTCCAGGCCCGGCAGCAGGCGGCCCGCCGCCACAACGCCATCCGCCCCCGGGACCGGCACCAGCAGCATCAGCGCCAGGTAGCTGCCGAACAGTCCCACAATGGCCGCCAGGGCGGCCCGCCAGCGGCCCCACAGCACCACCGGCGCACCCAGCACCAGGGTGAGGGCGATGCGCTGGAGGACGCCGGGAAGGCGCAGTGTGGTGAGGTTGAACGTGGGGATGGCATTGAGGGCGAGGCCGATGAGGAAGATGATCCCGGCCCGTTGCACCAGGGTGCGCAGGATCGCTGGTCGGTCCTGGCCTGCCCGGGCCCGGCCACCCAGCGAGAGGGTCAGGGACAGGCCCGCGGCGAACAGGAAGAAGGGAAAGATGAGGTCCGTGAAGGTGCACCCATTCCACTCGGCGTGGGCCAGAGGCGGATGCACGGCGCTCCAGGTGCCCGGGTTGTTCACCAGCACCATGCCGGCGATGGCGAAGCCCCGGAAGGCGTCCAGGGACGCCAGGCGCGGGGCGGCGCTCATGCCTGTTCCCGGCGGCCGAAGGCGGGGTCGATGCGCAGGAAGCCCGTGAGCACGATGGAGGGCAGCGTGGCGCAGCAGACCCAGATGAAGAAGTTCAGGTACCCCAGGCGCTCCTGGATCCAGCCGCTCACCATGCCCGGCAGCATCATGCCCAGGGCCATGAAGCCTGTGGCGATGGCGTAGTGCGCCGTCTTGTGCGGCCTATCGGCGATGAGCACCATGAACATGATGTAGGCCGTGAAGCCGAACCCATAGCCGAACTGCTCGATGGCGATGGCCGAGGCCACGGTGACCAACGAGGTGGGCTGAACCACGGCGAGGTACACGAAGGCGAGGTTGGGGATGTGGACGGCGATGGTCATGGGCCAGAGCCAGCGCCGGAGGCCCATGCGGGAGATCGCGAAGCCACCCACCAGCCCGCCGGCGGTGAGGGCCAGCATGCCGATGGTGCCGTAGACCAGCCCCACCCGGGCCGTGGACAGCCCCAGGCCGCCCTTGGCCACGGGATCCAGCAGGAAGGGGGTCATGAGCTTCATCACCTGCGCCTCGCCCAGCCGGAAGGTCAGCAGGAAGCCCAGCACCAGAGCGATGTCAGGCCGGGTAAAGAAGCTGCGGAAGGTCGAGAGCGCACCCTGGAAGAGGCCCGTGGACGCCTCCGAGGGGCCGTCCACCGCAGGCCGCGGCAGCACGCTGCGGTGCCAGGCGAAGAGGCCGAAAAAGAACACCGCCAGGGCGCCGAACACCGCCATCCAGGCCCGCTTGGGATCGCCCGTGCGCTCCGTGAGGCGGCCCGCCGCCAGCACCAGGCCGCCCTGCCCTGCAATCATCGCCCCCCGATAGAAGGCGCTCCGCAGGCCCACGAAGGCTGCCTGCCGCTTCTCCGAGAGGGCCAGGAGGTAGAAGCCGTCCGCGGCGATGTCGTGGGTGGCCGAAGCGAAGGCCGCCACCCAGAACACCGCCAGAGTGAGGCGGAAGAAGCCCGGCATGGGGATGACCACCAGCAGGAGGGCGAAGGCCGCACCCAGGGCCGCCTGGGAGAGCACTACCCAGCGGCGCTTGGTGCTGAGCAGGTCCACGACGGGCGACCAGAGCGGCTTCACCACCCAGGGCAGGTAGAGCCAGCTGGTGTAGAGGGCGATGTCGGTGTTGGCAATGCCGAGGTTCTTGTAGAACACCACGGACAGGACCATCACCGTGACGTAGGGCAGACCCTCACCGAAATAGAGCGACGGCACCCAGGACCAGGGCGAGGCGGCCAGGCGCTCAGTGCGGGAGGGGGTGGCTGGCTCCATGCTCAGCCCTGGAGGGCGGCGCGCACGCTGCCCTGCACTGCGGCGAGACGCGCTCGGGCCTGGTCGGGACTCAGGCCCAGCAGGAGGGCGACGATGGCTGGCTTCACCTCATTCCCGCAGGCCTCGAAGGCGGTGCGGGCCAGTGCTTCCTCCACCCCAGCAGCCAGGGCCACCAGGCGCACGGCCCGGCGCACCAGCTTGGCGTTGGTGGGGCGCACATCCACCATGAGGTTGCCGAAGACCTTGTGGAGCCGCACCATCACCGCCGAGGACAGGGTGTTGAGGGCGATCTTCTGCGAGGTGCCCGCCTTCAGGCGCGTGCTGCCGGAGATGACCTCGGGGCCGGTGTCCAGCGTGATGCCGATGTCGGCACCCGCGGCCAGGGGCGAGTCCGGGTTGTTGGCGATGCCGATGGTGCAGGCCCCCGCAGCCCGGGCCGCCGCCAGGGCACCCAGGGTGTAGGGCGTGGCCCCGGAGGCCGCCACCAGGATCACCACGTCCTGGGGTCCGGGAGCCAGGGCCAGCAGGTCCTGGGCACCCTGGTCCGTGTTGTCCTCAGCCCCTTCCACGGCGCGATAGACGGCGGGCGGGCCACCCGCCAGCAGGGCCAGGCTGCGCTCCGGGGGCCAGGAGAAGGTGGGGTGCAGCTCCACGCTGTCCAGGAGGCCCAGCCGGCCCGAGGTCCCGGCACCCACGTAGAGCAGGCGGCCCCCGGCAGCCAGGCGCAGGGCAGCGGCGTCCACCGCCCGGGCCAGCTCGGGCGCCGCCGCGCGCACCGCCACCGCCGCCTGGGCCTGGTCGTCAATGAAGGCCCCCACCAGCGCCGGGGTCGCGTACCCATCCAGACCGGCATGGGCGGCGTGGGGCTGTTCCGTGCGGAGAAGCGGCGGGGTGCTCATCGGGTGCGGGTCACTTTCGACAGGTGGGGTGGGTGGTCCGGATCAAAGCCGCGGGCCCGGGAGAGGGCCTCGACCATGGGGTAGAAGGACTGAATCGCCGTCACCGGGTCCAGCTCCGGATGGGGCGCCGGCACCAGGGGCAGGTCCACACCCGGCACCTCTGGCGGCGCGGCAAGAAGCACGTGCGCACCCTGGGTCCTTAGGTCCTGGGCCATGGCCAGCAGGCCGGCCTGGGCCGGTCCCCGGGGAGCGAAGACGATGACCGGGAAGCCCGCCTCGACGATGGCCATGGGGCCGTGCCGCACCTCGGCGCCCGAGAAGGCCTCGGCCTGGATGCCGCAGGTCTCCTTCAGCTTGAGGGCAGCCTCACTGGCGATGGCCAGGCCGGTGCCCCGGCCCAGGACATAGAGGCGATCCACCCCGGTGAGGGCTTCCACACCCTTCGACCAGTCCGCCGCAGCGGCCTTGGCCAGGGCCTCCGGAAGCAAGCCCAGGCCTGCGGTGAATGCGGGATCCTCGCCCCAGGCCGACACCAGCCGGGCCCCCGCCACCAGCTGACCGAGGAAGGACTTCGTAGCAGCGACGCTGCGCTCGGGGCCCGCGTGGACCGGCAGCACCCAGGTGGCCTCCTTGGCCAGGGGCGAGGTCTCCGCATTCACCAGGGCCACGGTGGTGGCACCGTTCTCAGTGAAGTAGCGCACGGGCTCCACCAGGTCCGGGCTCTGGCCGGACTGGGAGAAGGCCAGCACCAGCAGGCCGGGCCGGGCCAGGTTGGCGTGGTAGAGGGTCACCAGGGACATGGGCAGGGAGGTCACCAGGCGGCCCAGGCGGGCCATGATGAGGTAGGCCGTGTGCTGGGCCGCATGGTCCGAGCTGCCCCGCGCCAGGGTCAGGATGCCCACCGGGGGCGTGGCCCGCAGGGCGGCCCCCAGGGCGGCGTAACGGTCCCCATCCTGGTCCAGCAGGCGGGCCACGACAGCCGGTGCCTCCAGGGCTTCCTCCCGCATGCGGGTCAAAGCCGGTCTCCTGCACGCGGCACCGGCGGGGAGTGGCGTGGGCTGGGGCTCATCGAAACCAACTTACTGGCCTTTCTGGCCCTTGGCGAGAAGGAATGGCCAGCCCTCCCTTGAGGCGGAGGCCAGATCCATCTAGGCTTCGGAAGCCAGCCCTATTCATCCATGCGCCTCACCCGGGGCTCGCAGGAGACCCCATGATGCCCGAGTTCACTGCGCCGATCTGGCTGGGCTTTCAGGCCCAGGATGCCGCTGAGGTACCCACGGCCATCGTGCCGGGTGGCGTCGTGCTCTTCGCCCGGAACCTGGACCCGGATCCCGTGGCTGGCCCAGCCCGCTGTCATGCACTGGTCCGGGAGCTCCACCAGCGCTGGGGCCAGACCACGCCCCTGGCCGTGGCCATCGACCAGGAGGGCGGCCCGGTGTCGCGCCTGAAGGGCTGGGTGGGCGAGACACCCTCGTTCCGGCGCATCTGGACCACCTCAGGCGCCGCTGGCGCCGAGGCCTGGGGGCACCTCTGGGGCGAGGGCCTCCGGCGGCTCGGGATCAACATCAACTTCGCGCCCCTGGTGGACCTCTACGACGGCATCCCGGGCACGGGCCTGGGGGACCGCCGGGCCTCCGGGGACCCCGCGGAGGCCGCTGAGGCCGCTGAGGCCTTCCTGCAGGGACTGGAAGCCGAAGGCGTGCAGGGCTGCCTCAAGCACTTCCCCGGCCTCGGTGGCACCAAGGTGGACAGCCACCATGCCCTGCCCGAGCTGACCGACCCCGCCACCGTGCTCCGGGCCTTGGCCCCCTTCCGGAGCCTGGCCCGCCCAGACCGCCTCATGATGGTGGCCCACGTGCGCACGCCCTGGAGCGGGGACCTGCCCGCCAGCCTCTACCCGGGCCATGTGGCGGACAACCCCTGGGGCATCCCCGGCGCCTGGGTCACCGATGACCTGGAGATGGGCGGTTGCGGGGCCTGGCCCTGGCCCGAGCGCATCCGACTGGCCCTCGAAGCCGGGCACCTCGCCCTCCTGGTGTGCCAGTCCCAGGCGGCCCTGGACAGCACCGTGGCGGCCCTCCAGACCCTCCCGGACGACCTCCTGCGCCGGGCCATCGAGGCCGGCCAGCGCTACCGCCGCACCCTGCCCCCGCCTGACACCGCCCCCTTTGACCCCGCCGGCTGGGCCGACTGGGTGAGCCGCGTGCAACAGGCCGCAGGCTGAGACCCAGGCCTGAGTCCCCTTTGTTCTCTGCCACCTGAAGGACCTTCCCCGTGGGTTTTGCACTGCTGGACTACGTGATCGTCATCGTCTACCTGGTGGGGGTGACGGTGGCGGGCATCCTCATCTCGGGGCGCCAGAGCTCACCCCGGGACTACTTCCTTGGCGGCAAGGAGATGTCCTGGTGGTCCGTGGGCTTCTCCATCGTGGCCAGCGAGACCAGCACCCTGACCTTCATCAGCATCCCGGGGCTGGCCTTCAAGGGGAACCTGTTCTTCCTGCAGCTGGTGGTGGGCTACTTCATCGGCCGCCTCATCGTCAGCGTGGTCTTCATCCCCGCCTACTACCGGGGCGACCTGGAGACGGCCTACGACTTCCTGGGCAAGCGCTTCGGACTGTCCCTGCGCCGCTTCACGTCGACGGTCTTCATCGTCACCCGGGTGCTCGCCTCCGGGGTCCGCCTCTTTGCGACAGCCATCCCGGTGCACCTCATCACGGGCCTCAGCTACCCCACCAGCATCCTGCTCATCGGCGGCTTTACGCTGGTCTACACCTACCTGGGGGGCCTCAAGGCCGTGGTGGCCATGGATGTGGTCCAGCTCTTCATCTACCTGGGCGGGGCGGTGGCCTCCATGGTCCTCATCCTCCACCACCTGCCCCACGGCTGGGCCGATGTGGTGGCCTTCGCCACCGCCAATGGTCAGAACAAGTTCGCCTTCATCAACGGCACCACCGGCGGTAGCCTCTCGGCCTTCCTGCTGGCCCCCTACACCCTGCTCGGTGGCCTGCTGGGCGGCACCTTCCTCACCATGGCCTCCCACGGCACGGATCAGCTGCTGGTGCAGCGGCTCCTGGCCTGCCGGAGCCGCTGGGACAGCCAGCGGGCCCTCATGCTGGATGCCACGTTCATCCTGGTGCAGTTCGCCTTCTTCCTGGTGCTCGGGCTCTGTCTGTATGCCTTCTACGGCGGCGCCACCTACCAGCAGCTGGGCCTCGCCACCTCGGACGAGGTCTTCCCCAAGTTCATCGTGGAGAACCTGCCCACGGGCGTGGCGGGCCTGGTGGTCGCCGGCGTCCTGGCCTCCGCCATGGGCACCCTGTCCTCCTCCATCAGCGCCCTGGCCTCGGCCACCTACCTGGACCTCTTCAAAGCCACGGCCCTGGGGCAGGCCCTGGACGAGCGGGGGGAGGTCCGCTGGTCTCGCATCTTCACCTTGGTCTGGGGGGTGTGCCTCATCGGTGGGGCCATGCTCTTCACGGACACCCGCAACCCGGTGGTGGAACTGGGTCTGAAGATCGCCTCGGTGACCTACGGCGGTCTGCTCGGCACCTTCTTCCTTGGCCTCTTCTTCAAGCGCACGGTCCAGGTCGATGCCACCCTCGGCTTCGTCTGTGGGCTGGCCGCCATGGTGGCTGTGCTGGCCTTCACGCGCATCGACTACACCTGGCACACCCTCATTGGCTGCGTGGCCACCCTGCTGTGCGGGAATGCCAGCCGGATGGTCCGGGAGCGCATGGGCGGACCCACCTGATGGGCGGCGCCCAACCCCCCAGCAGCGTGCAAGGTCCAGCACTCAGGCTCCAAACAATCTTTTGAGCCGATTTTGTCTGGTTTCCCGCATATGCGCAGGGCGAACGGCCAGCGCAGGCCAGGACTTTACCTCAGGTCAACCATGTCGCCGAAAGGGATTTATGTCCTACCTCGGGAGATTAGGGTATACAGGAGTTAGCCAAAAGTTCCCGAGTTGTTACCTGTTGTAACTGCAATCACACCTGGGGGTAGCCCCTTTTTCTTAGGAGAGATACATGCGCAGACAAACTTGGAGCGCCCTGGCACTGATCCTGGTCGCCCTTCCGGCCTCGGCCCAGCAGGCCGGGACCTTGTCCGGCAAGGTGGTCAGCAAGAACGGTAAGCCCCTCGCCGGTGTGCAGGTCGAGGCAGCCTCCAACGTGCTGCCCCAGCCCCGCCGCTTCGTGACCAACGAGAACGGCGAGTACCGCATGCCCTTCCTGCCCCCCGGCGACTACACCATCACCTTCACGGCCGCCTCCAAGGCCACCGAGAAGCGGGCCATCCCCGTGGCGCTGCAGCAGACCTCCACCATTAACGTGACCATGCTCGATGCCAGCACTGTCGGTGCCACGGTTGAAGTCACCGCCTCGACCACCCTGGTGGATGCCAGCTCCGCGGAGCTGAAGACCTCCTTCAGCTCCGACGTGATGAACAGCCTCCCCGTGGGCCAGGACTACCGAGACCTGGTGAAGCTCATCCCCGGCGTCATGTACTCCCAGGATGCGGTCCGCGCACCCAGCGCTGGTGGCAGTGGCCAGGACAACGTCCACCAGTTCGACGGTGTGAACGTCAACCTCCCCATGTACGGGACCCTGTCCTCCACCCCCTCGGGCCACGACATCGACCAGGTCACCATCAGCAAGGGCGGCGCCGACGCCGTGGGCTTCAACCGCTCCGCTGGCTACACCATCAACTCCATCAGCAAGTCCGGCACCAACGCCTTCGCCGGTGAGGTCTCCTACCAGCTTCTCCCGGACACCATGGTCGCCAAGCGGACCAATGCCACCGCCGTGGTCTACGAGCAGAAGAAGAGCTACGCGGTGTTCAACCTGGGCGGTCCCATCCTCCAGGACAAGCTGTTCTTCTTTGGGTCCATCTACAGCCCCACCATCAGCCAGACCAACAGCTCCAACCTGTATGGGCCCACGCCCAACCTGGACAGCAGGCGGAACGAGTACTTC
This sequence comes from uncultured Holophagaceae bacterium, assembly GCA_903840385.1. Lineage (GTDB taxonomy): Bacteria > Acidobacteriota > Holophagae > Holophagales > Holophagaceae > Geothrix. Next base: position 63,996 of record CAIMFT010000158.1, on the reverse strand, counting down.
GGCAAGCTGACCTATGCGCCGGTGTCCAACCTGCTGATCCACGCCAGCTACCGGGACTCGGATGAGACGGTCCAGCACTCCGGCTATGCCTCCAACGCCTATGCCGACACCACCGGCGTGGGCGCCAACAGCAAGATGAAGATCGGCACCATCGAGGCCAGCTGGAACGTCACGGACAACAGCTTCATCAACTTCAAGTCCACCAGCTTCATCCTGAAGGCTGCGGACCACCCGGACTACCGCTCCCCTGTGACGGCCTCCTTCACCGGTAGCCTCGACGTGACGGCCCTCAACACCCAGGGCCAGTTCCTGGTGCCTTCGGCCCTTGGTGGCAGCGCGCCCTCCACCGCCCAGGCGGCCTACAACGCCTTCATCGCTCCCCTGACCACGAAGTACGGCTACATCAGCCCCACCACAGGCCTCCCCACCGGTGGCGGCTATGTGGGCGGCTACAACTCCATCAACAACCAGAACTTCTTCCGCCGCAGCCACGAACTGGCCTACGACGGCGTCTTTGGCAGCAGCGTCACCCACACGATCCACGCTGGCGTCCAGTGGTCCAAGGAAGCGGAAGACCTCTACCGCATCTCCAACGGCTGGGGCCTGATCTCCCTGGCAGCGCCCTCGGGCAGCGGCTCCACCGCCGTCTACCCCCCGCTGTCCCCCATCGCCCGCCTGCCCTACAGCTACGTGGCGGCCGTGAACCAGCAGGGCATTTCGGGCGTGCCCGTGATCCACTCCGAGTACGTGGCCACCAACTACGAGATCAACGACAAGATCAAGTGGCAGAGCTTCACCTTCAACGTCGGCCTGGTCATCAGCGATGACAAGCTCTATGGGTCCGGCCTGCGGGAAGACAGCACCCAGCTCTCGGGCTATGTCCTGGCCCGGGGCAACAAGTACCTGGAGAAGGAGATCAAGTTTGCCGATACCCTCCAGCCCCGCCTGGGCGTGACCTGGAACTATGCCAAGGAAGACACGGTCTACGGCAACTACGCCCGCTTCGTGCCCTCCGTGTCTTCGCTGCCCCGCGCTGCCTCCTGGGACCGCAACCTGGCGGCCACCGTCAACGTGTACTTCAATGCCACCGGCACCCAGGTGGACCACCAGACGGACGCCTCCTCCACCGGCAAGCTCTTCACCCCGGGCATGAAGCCCCGCCACACGGATGAGTTCCTGCTCGGCACCACCAAGGACTTTGGCAAGGGCCTCTCTGGCCGCTTCTACGGCCGCTACCGCAAGAGTGTCAACTTCTGGGAAGACACCGACAACGGTGCCCGGGTCATGTTCAACAACCCCTACGGCCCCCAGACCTACTACATCCCCAATCTGGACCTGATGCTGAACCAGCTCAACGGCAACACAGCCCTGGCCAACATCGCCGCCACCAAGAGCACCTTCATCGTGGCCCAGCTGGATGGCTCCTTCACCAAGTACTACGAGCTGACCGCCGAGCTCGAGTACAAGGGCGCCAAGACCTACCTCAACGCCTCCTACTCCTGGAGCCACTACTACGGCAACTTTGACCAGGACAACTCCACTGCCGCCAACGGCAATGACTCCAACATCTTCGTGGGCTCCTCCAACATCGGTGACGACTTCGGCCGGCAGATGTGGAACAACAAGTACGGCAACCTGTCCGGCGACCGTCGCCACAAGCTGAAGGTCTTCGGCACCTACGAGCTGCCCTGGCAGGCCAAGATCGGCGCCTACTTCATCTACCAGTCCGGCCAGCCCTGGCAGTACTCGAGCTATGAGGCCTACCTGACGGACCGCACCACCCAGGGCAGCACCAGCACCATCGACACCAACCGCTATTCTGAGCCCGCCGGTTCCCGCGTCACGCCCTCCCACTACCAGATGGACCTGAGCTACATCCAGACCATCTTCAAGACCAAGCTCTCTCGCATGGAGGGCATGATCGATGTCTACAACGTGGCCAATAAGCAGACCGGGTACAACTTCCAGCCCAGCATGCACAGCAGCTCGCTCGGCCAGCCCACCAGCCTCTACGCCCCGCGCCGCACCCAGTTCGGCCTGCGGTTCGTGTTCTAGGCAAAGCAGCACCCAGACAGAGGCCCGGGACCTGTTCCCGGGCCTCTGTCTTTGTCGGCCTTTGGGCCCCAGCCAGTGCTCGGTCACACCCTCCGGATTGACGCTGATCCGGGGTCCGTTAGACTGGAGGGCCCAGGGCCTGTAGCTCAGCTGGGAGAGCGCTGCGTTCGCAATGCAGAGGTCGTCAGTTCGATCCTGATCAGGTCCACCAGTCCAGACAGTGCGGCGGTCTTCGGGCCGCCGTTCTCGTTTCGTGGACGACCTCGCCGATTCTGAAGGCAGAGGTCGTCATCCCACCTATCGCAGGCTCCACTGGAGCCTGCTCCCGCTCCCTGCGGGATCGGAGGCGGGCCCCTTGATCCTGATCAGGTCCACCAGTAACCCCCTGATTCGTCAGGGGGTTTATTTTTTGCCAACCAACGAGGTCAGGAATGGCTCGATGAGGCGTAGATGAGACCCAGGCGTTATGGGTCCGGGTTGGTCAAGGGTTGGTGGCTACCACCAGGCTCACATTTTGCGTGGCCGACTTGGTGCCACTCAGCGCTTGGACCACACCGCTGTAGGTTCCAGCGGTGGTGGGCGTGCCGGAGAGGACGCCGGCAGCGGAAAGGACCAGTCCCGGGGGTAGGGTGCCGCTGAGGAGGGAATAGGTCGGGCGGGGAGCCCCGGTGGCTGAGTAGGCATGGTGATAGGGCACGGCGAGCTTTGCCGCGGCAGGCACACTGCTGACAAAACAGACCGTATTCATGAATAGCGTTGCGATGTTGTGCCCGGGAAGCTGCAACCGCTGATCATCACGGTTGAGCAGCACGAAAACGGTCATTTTCAGGGTCGGATAGCGATAGTGACCGGTCAAGAAGCCCAGCCAGCGACCGGTGTGTTGAACCCTCCTGTAGCCTCCTGCGGTGTCGACGATGAGGCCGCAGGCGTAGTTTCCCAAGGAGGGCTTCTCCATGAGCGTGATCAAAGCCTGACTCTGGCTCCCCAGCTGGTTGGCGTAAAAATTCTCATCCCAAAGCAGCAGATCGTTGACCGTGGTGATCACCCCAGTCATTCCAAAGGCTGGAGAGGTGGTGGCTGCCGTGGACCAGAGGTTCAGACTCTCATCGTAGCCATGGGGTTGCCCTGGCACCGCCAAGGCCGGATCGTCATGGACAACGGAATGCGACATGCCAAGCTTGTCGAAAACCTCCGTCTGGACGAACCTTCGAAAGGACTGTCCAGAGACCTTTTCCACGATCAACGCCAACAGTGCGTAATTCATGTTGGTGTATTTGTAAACGCTGCCGGCTGGGCGTTCGGTGACCACGACACCATAGGCCCCCTCATCCTTGAGGGTTTGGTACATCTGGGCTGTGGTTGCGGTCTGGTTCCCAGTACCGACATCGTAGATGGAACTGTTCATGTTTAGGAGGTTCTGGAGCTTGATGCCGTCGAACACCGGATCAAGGTCCGGGAAGTGGGCTCGCAGCTCATCGGTGGTCTTGAGCCAGCCGCGTTCCTGGCACAGCAAGACCGCCATGGCAGTGAATTGCTTGGACGTGGAGGCCAGATAGTAGGGCGCCCCGGCATCGCTGGGTACCCCTTCGGCGACTTGGGCCATGCCATAGGCTTTCTGATAGATGATCTTGCCATCGAGGGCTACGGCGACCATCCCACCTGGCTTGCCCGCGTTGGCACCGTTGGCGAACGAATAAATGGTATCGATGCCACTGGTGATTGAGGCGGGGAGCATGGGAGAGGGCGTCGATGGGACCACGGTCACGGTGACTTGAGCCGTTGCGGTGCCGCCAGCACCTGCTGCGGTGAGCGTGTAGGCAGTGGTGATGCCGGGCACGACAAGAGAGGTCGTGCCGCTCACCGCACCCACGCTGGGGTCAATGCGGAGGGTCGTGGCGCCGGAGACCGCCCACCCAAGGGTGGCGGAGCTCCCCGCAGTGATCAGGCTGGGGGAAGCTGTGAACTGGGTAATCGTGGGTAGGGGCGCTGGAGCAGAAGCGGCCGTACCACCCCCGCACCGGAGCAAGCTCAGGCAGATCAACATCAGGATGCTGAAGGGGGCCATCCTTCCATGCCAACCGTACCGAGCCGATCGGACCACGACACCCCCTGGCAATGGATACCTATCGGCTGGCGGAGACCGTCCCTAAACCAGGCCGCTGCCGCCAGGGGAGCCACTTCTCCACCCAGGAGGGCCACGGCCAGACCTTTAGCGCAGTGAACCGAATGGTTGCCTTGCCGCCTTTTTCTGCCTGGTCTGTTGCACCAGCAACCACTTGGGGAAACTCGGGCATGATTGGCTTAGAGCAGTTCTTTACCGCTGGAAATTCCTTTCTTGATGGACTTGTATTCTAAGGGAATCAGGTTCAGCCTTATCGCCGAAGGAGGTGCCTCATGCTGGCTTACGCCCCTGGGGATTTAAAAGGCCTGATTGATTCCACTCCCAGCGAGTCATTGCTCGTTGAGTTGGCGCAGCACCATGCGGGTCGGACCCTGCCCGACACCGGAGTGGACAGCCACCTTGCTTTCGAATCCCCGCGCACCCAGCTGATGATCCGCACCCTCGTCAAGGGTTCCACCATCGCGGGCCACTTCCACACGGTGTGCGACGAGGTCGTGGTCATCACAGGTGGGCGTGGCGAGCTCCTCATCAATGGCGAGTGGAAACCCGTCCGGGCGGGCGACGTCCATGTCTGCCCCCGCGGCATCGTCCACAGCACCCGGGCCCCGGAGGCGGACCTCCAGTTCATCTCCATCTTCGCGCCCCATCTGCCCACCGGCACCGACATCAACTGGCTCTGAGCCCACTCTCAAGAGGATCAACCATGACCGCACTGCTCCCCAACATCGACCCCGACGGACTGCTGGAGTTCTCCGTCGTCTACACCGACCGCGCCCTGAACCACATGTCCAAGAAGTTCCAGCAGGTCATGCGGGAGATGAACCGCATCCTCAAGTCCGTCTACCACGCGGATGCTGCCGTGCTGGTGCCCGGCGGCGGCACCTTCGGCATGGAGGCCGTGGCCCGGCAGTTTGCTACCGGCAAGAAGGCCCTGGTGATCCGGGATGGGTTCTTCAGCTACCGCTGGACCCAGATCTTCGACATGGGTGGAATTCCCTCCTCCCACATCGTGCTGAAGGCCCGCCGCACGGGCACGGACAGTCAGTCGCCCTGGGTGCCGACCCCCATCGCCGAGGTCGTGGCCGCCATCTCTTATGAGCGCCCCGAGGTGGTGATTGCCCCGCATGTGGAGACCGCCGCCGGCATCATCCTGCCGGATGACTACCTCAAGGCCGTGGCCGAGGCCACCCATGCCGTGGGCGGCCTGTTCGTGCTCGACTGCATCGCCTCGGGCTGCATGTGGATCGACATGGAAGCCATCGGGGTCGATGTCCTGGTGAGTGCCCCCCAGAAGGGCTGGAGCGGCTCCCCCTGCGCCGCCATGGTGATGCTCTCCGAGCGGGCCAAGGTCGTCATGGGTACCACCACCAGCACCAGCTTCGCTGCCGACCTGAAGAAGTGGTCCGCGATCATGGATGCCTACCTCGCCGGTGGCCATGCCTACCACGCCACCATGCCCACCGACGCCCTGACCAAGGACTGTGCGGTGATGCAGGAGATGGAGGCCTACGGCTTCGAGAAGCTGCGGGCTGAGCAGGCTGACCTGGGCGCCAAGGCCCGCGCCCTGCTGGTGAGCTGCGGCCTGCCCAGCGTGGCCGCCGAGGGCTTCCAGGCCCCGGGCGTGGTGGTCAGCTACACCACCGACCCTGACATCCAGAGCGGGAAGAAGTTCCTCGCCGCCGGCCTGCAGGTGGCCGCAGGCGTCCCCCTGCAGTGCGATGAGCCTGCGGACTTCAGGACCTTCCGCATCGGCCTCTTCGGCCTGGAGAAGCTCCACAACGTGGACCGCACCGTGGCGTTCCTCGCGACCGCGCTGACCGAAGTGGGGCTCCGCGAGCCAGTACAGACTCGCTAGTCTGGTTTTTCCTGACAAAGAAACGCCCGGCGAATGCCGGGCGTTTCTTTGCTGGGGAAAAGCCTATTGGGGTCAGTCTGCGGCTTGGTGGGCCTCGTCCAGGAGCTGGCTCAGGTGTCGCACCTGCATGCCGAGGGCATGGTCCCGGACGCCGTAGTCCAGGTGCATCATGCAGGCGGGGCACTCGGTGGCCAGGATGGTGGCCCCGGTCTTGGCGACGTTGCCCATCTTGCGGTCCAGGACGCCCTTGGCCTCGGTGGGGTGGCGGAAGGTGTAGCTGCCGGCGGCCCCGCAGCACCAGTCGGCCTCGGGCATCTCCTTGTAGGTGAGGCCGGGGATGGCCTTGAGGAGGGCCCGGGGCTGGGCCGTGACCTTGGAGAACCGGTTTGAGAGGTGGCAGGGGTCGTGGTAGGTGACCGTGCCGGCCAGGGCACCCATGGGATCCCCGGTGTTGGCCGCCACCAGGAACTCGCTGAAGCTCCGGACCTTGGCAGCCAGGGCTTCGGCCTTCCGGGCATAGGTGGGGTCGTCCTTGAGCAGCTCGCCGTACTCCTTGAGGAAGCTGCTGCAGCTGCCGCACTCCGAGAGGATGGCGTCGTAGCCCAGGGCCTCGGTCATGCGGTCCAGGTTCTTGCGGGCGATGTCCTGGGCCGAGTCCAGGTCCCCATAGGCGTGGGCAGGTCGGCCACAGCAGGTGTTGTCCAGCACCACAGTCTCGCAGCCGTGGCGGGCGAGCACCCGCAGGGTGGCTGCCACCACCTCTGGGTACTGGAAGCTGAGGCCACAGGAGACGAAGTAGCCGACCTTGTGGAGCCGCCTCCTGGGCTGCGGCACCGAGGCCTTGTCGCCCCGCAGGAAGGGGAGGCCAGCCATGGGGGGGAGCTTCATTTCAGCGGCCTTCACCTGCTGGTCCAGGCCACCCAGGGTGACCTTCGAGGCCAGGGCTGACAGTCCATGCCGCTTCGCCCAGAGGGCCATCCGACCGGCAGACTCGAGCCGGCTGCTGTCCGAGAGGATCTTCCGGAAGAGGAGGCGCCGCCAGGTGGGCTGGCCGTTCCGCTTGATGTAGGCGTGGCGCATGGCCGTGACGATCTGGTCGGTGCGGATGCCCGGGAAGCAGTGGGCGGTGCAGCCGCGGCAGAGGAGGCAGTCGTCCAGGGCCTCGATGACCTCTGCGTTGAGTTCCATGTTCCCGAGGATGAGGCTGCGGGCGATGGACTGGCGCCCCCGCCCCAGGGAGTGTTCCTGGCCGCTGACCCGGAAGACCGGACAGCCCGCCTGGCAGAAGCCGCAGCGGTTGCACTGGGCGATGGTGTCGAAGAGGGGAAGGAGTTCAGGGGTCGCCATGGTGGGCCTCCGCTTCAGATTCCGCCCAGGAAGCGCCCTGGACTGCAGAGACCATGAGGGTCGAAGGCATCCTTGATCCGGCGCATGGTGGCAAAGCCGGAGCCCGGCGTGCCCCAGGCGTCCACCCGGGCCTTGAAGGCGGGCACGCCCGCCTGGACGGTGAGGCTGCCACCCAGGGCCACAGCCTCGTCCCGCAGGGCCAGGGTGGCGGCGGCCAGGGCCTCGAGGGCAGCGTCTGCTGGCAGCTCAGGGGCGGGCAGGAGGGCCGCCCGCAGGAGGCCACTGGCGGCGTGGCAGGTCACGGCGGCGCTGAGGCCCTGTTCTGCTGCCCGGGCAGAGACACTGGCCAGCATCCCCGCAGTGCGACCGATGGGTACAGACACCTGGATCAGCACCCGCAGGGAAGCGGGGGGCACGCTGCCCAGCACGTTGGTGATGGCCTGCCAAGCCTGGGTCGACGCAGCTTCCCGGAGCGTCAGCCCCCGTCCACCCTGCTCGGCGACGAGCGCCTCCAGGTCCCGCACCTGGCGGTCCACTGTGGCTTGGCTGCCGGAGAAGGCCGTGGCCAGGAGATGGCCCGTGGGGGACGCCAGGCCCAGGGCCGGTAGCAGAAGGCCGGCGGCGGCGGGGTCCAGCAGGTCCATGGCCTCGGGCAGCAGGAAGGAGGCCTGCACAGCCTCCAGCACAGCCTTCGCCGCCGCCAGGGTCGGGAACAGGCCCAGCACGCTGGCCCGGGTCTCGGGCATGGGCAGCAGCTTGAGGGTGACCTCCGTGATGACTCCCAGGGTCCCGAAGCTGCGGATGAACAGCTTGTTCATGTCGTAGCCCGTGACGTTCTTGATGACTCGGCCACCGCAGCGGATCTGCTCTCCGCTGGGGAGCACCACTCGCAGGCCCAGCACCCAGTCCCGCGCGGTGCCGTGGAGCAGGCGCGAGGGTCCACTCAGGTTGGCGGCCACCAGGCCCCCGAGGGTGACTCGGTCAGACGCGGGTGGATCGAGGGGCAGGATCTCCTGTTTCGCAGCCACCAGGGCCTGAAGGCGGGCCAGAGTCAGGCCAGCCTCGACGGTGATGCAGAGGTTGTCGGCGTCGAACTCCACGACCCGGTCCAGGCGCTCCAGCGAGAGCACTGCATCCAGCCGCTTGGGGGGATTCCCCGCAGTCATGGAGGTCCCGCCACCCCAGGGGACAAGAGCCACTCTGGCGGCAGCGCAGGCCGTGACCACCTGGGCGACTTCGTCCTGGGTGCCGGGCCGGAGCACCAGGGCCGGGCAGACACCGTCCACCGCGTATGGGGCGGTGGACTCAACGGCGGCCAGGACATGGTCCTCACCGATGGCTTGGGCAAGGGTGGCGCGGAAGGCAGCGAGCTCACTGGACATGGGCCACCTCCAGGGGAGCTGGGAAGATCTTCCCCGGGTTCGCCAGGTCGCTGGGATCAAAGGCCTGCTTCAGCTTCAGCTGGCAGCGGATGTCGGCCTCGCTGAGGACCAGACGCATGGCGTCCATCTTCTCCAGGCCCACGCCGTGCTCCCCGCTGATGGTGCCGCCCAGCTGCACGCAGAGGGCGAGGATCTCCATCCCGGCCTTCATGACCCGCTCCTTCTGCTCCGCATCCCGCCAGTCGAACAGGATCAGGGGATGCAGGTTGCCGTCGCCCGCATGGAAGACATTGGGAATGCGCAGGTCGTACTTCTCGCCGACTTCGGCGACCTTCCGCAGGACTTCGGGCAGGGCCGTGCGGGGCACGGTGCCATCGCACACCAGGTAGCTGGGCGTGAGGCGGGCCACGGCCCCGAAAGCCCCGCGCCGCCCGGCCCACAGCAGGGCCCGCTCCGCATCATTCTTGGCGACCCGCACCTCGCGGGCACCGTGGGCCAGGCAGAGGCGCTCAATGGCCTCGGTCTGGGCTTCGAGGTCGTCCTTCAGTCCGTCCACCTCGATGATGAGCACCGTCGCACAGTCCAGGGGCAGGCCGCAGGAGAGGGACTTCTCCACGGCCTGGATGACGAGCTGATCCATCATCTCCAGCGTCGCCGGAACCATGCCGGCGGCCACGATGGCAGACACGGTCTCGCTGCCCTTCTCGATGCTGTCGTAGATGGCGAGCATGGTCTTCACGCCCTCGGCCTGGCGCACGATGCGCACCACCACCTCGGTGCACACCCCGAAGGTGCCTTCGCTCCCCACGAAGACCCCCGTCAGGTCGTAGCCGGGCTCATCGGGGGCCTCGCCCCCGAGCGTCACAACGGCACCGTCCGAGAGCACCACCGTGAGGCCCGTGACATGGTTGGTGGTCACGCCGTACTTGAAGCAGTGCGGCCCACCGGAGTTTTCGGCCACGTTGCCACCCAGCGTGGCGGCCTTCTGGCTGGCGGGATCCGGCAGGTACTGGTAGCCCAGGGGCGCCAGGGCATTGCCCAGCTCCAGGTTGAACATGCCCGGCTGAACACGAGCCCGCAGGTTGGCCTTGTCCACCTCGAGGAGGCGGTTCATGCGGATCATCTCCAGCACCACGCCGCCCTTGAAGGGGATGGTGCCGCCGCTCAGGTTGGTGCCCCCGCCCCGAGGGACGAAGGGCACGCCATAGTCATGGCAGACCTTCACCACGCGGGCCACTTCCTCCGTGGAGTGCACGAAGACCACGGCGTCCGGACGGCGCTCCTCCAGATAGGCGTCGTACTGATACAGCTGGAGGTGGACATCCGAGTCGAGGACGTTGGCGTCCCCAACAATCTGCCGAAGGGATTGGACAAATGCCTGCTGGGCCATGGGGCACGCTCTGAGAAGGAATTGGCTGTGATCCTAGCAAGGCGGCGCTGCAACCACTGGGACTTGTGACCAATAACCGTCCACCCGCGCCGGCCCCCTGTCGAAGTGCTGCATCCAAGGTGGCTAGGCAGCCGCGCCGCCGCCGTCGGTTCCGGTATCCTCGGAGCATGATCGGACGCCTCCGCGGGGAACTCATCCAGAAGCTGCCCAACCTTGCCCTCGTGGAGTGTGCAGGGGTGGGCTACGCCGCCGCCATCAGCCTCTCCACCTATGGCCTGCTGCCGGAGGTGGGCAGCCAGGTGGTCCTGCACACCGAGCTGCTGGTGCGGGAGAACGACATCTCCCTGCTGGGCTTCTCCGCCCCCCAGGAGCGGGAGCTCTACCGCCTGCTGGTGAAGGTGGATGGTGTGGGCCCCAGGTTGGCCCTGGCGGCCCTGGGCGCCCTCTCCCTCGAGGACCTGGTGCAGGCCATCCGAGGCCGGGACGTCAAGACCCTTACGCGCATCCCGGGGGTGGGCAAGAAGACCGCCGAGAAGGTCTGCTTCGAGCTCTCCGAGAAGCTGGGCGGGCTCTCCGGCCTGGACGGCCTTGCCATCGGCCCTGGCGGTGATCCATGGGAAGAGAGCCTGCGCTCAGCCCTCACCAACCTCGGCTTCCGCGAGGACGCCGTGCTGCCCATCGTGGCCAGCATGCGCGCCGCCAAGCCGCCCCTGGCCGACGCCATCCGGCAGGCCCTGAAAGCCCTGCAGCGGTGAGTCCGCGGGTCCCTGACCGTACTTCCGCCGGCCTGGCCCGCTAGGCGCCGTGGGGCCCATCGTTCCTTTCCCGCCCAGGTGCTACCCTGACTGTCACTGAGAGGCATCCCATGGCACGACCCTGGATCAAGCTGCTGGACCCCGCACTGACGGCTCTGAAAGCTGCCACGGGAACTGGTTTCGACGGCCGGCTGACCTACGCCCGCGCCCTCAACAGCCGCGCTCGCCACGAGGAGGCCCGGGAGATCCTGGACCAGCTCCTGGCCGAAGACCGGAGTCACGTGGAGGCCTGGTTCGAGCGCCTCCTCTGCCTCAGCGACCATGACCGCAGCGGGGAGGGTCCGGAGCTCCTGGGCCAGCTCGAGTCCCTCCGGGACGAGCATCCTGCCGAGGGCGGCCACCTGCGCAACCTGGGCTACCTGCGCCTGCTCATGCAAGATCCCGAAGGCGCTGAGGAAGACCTCCGGCAGTCCCTGGTGCGCAATGGCCAGGATGCCAAGGCCCTCGAGCTCACAGGGCTGGTCCAGCTGCACCTGAACCACCCCGCTGAGGGGAAGGCCTGGCTGCTCAAGGCCCTGAGCCTCAACCCCAAGGACCCCCGCACCCTGCGCCTCCTGGCCATCGCCATGGAGCAGCTGGGCGACCACCCCAGCGCTGAGGCCCAGCTGGTGGCGGCCCTCCAGGCCGAGGAGTGCTACTACTGGGGCTGGCATGCCCTGGGCGAGCTGCTGCTCAACCGTGGCGAGCTGGCCGAGGGGCTGCGCTGCATCCAGCGGGCCCGCAGCCTGCATGTCACGGATCCCGCCAGCTACTTCATCCTGGCGGAGACCTTCAGCGAGCAGGGGCACCTGGAGCTGGCCCAGGGTCAGCTGCACACGCTCATGCTGCTTGCCCCTCCTGCTCCCGTGCTGGCCGAGGCCCAGGCTCTGCTGGGTGAGCTGAAGCGGGACCAGGGCGACCGGGAGGGAGCCCTGTCCTACTTCACCCTCGCCGCCGAGACCGACCCTGAGGCTGCCAACCCCTGGGCCGCCCTGGGTGACATGGCCCGCGAGGAGAGCCGCTGGGACGATGCCATGCGCTGCTACCGCGAGGCCCTGCTGCGGGAACCCGACGCCGCGGACCTCCAGGTTCAGCTGGGCTACGTCCTGCTGGAGACCCAGCAGTCCCAGGCCGCCGAGCAGACCTTCCTGGAGGCCCTGGAGCAGGATCCCGGTGAGTACAGCGCCTACCTGGGCCTCTCCGAGGTGTACCGCTTCGCCAACCGCCGGGAAGACCAGATGGCCATGGTGGAGAAGGCCCTTGCCCTGGCCCCCCAGGACGCTGACGTTTGGAATGCCAAGGGCGTGGCCCTGGAAGTCACCGGGCACCTGAAGGAGGGCACGGACGCCTACGAGCGGGCCCTGGCCCTGGAGCCCCAGCACCGGAAGGCCGCCAACAACCTGGGCTTCATCCTCGAAAAGCGCATGGACCAGGGCGAGCCTGAGCTGCGGCCTCTGGCCGTTCAAGCCTGGAAGCAGCGCCTCCTCATCTGCCAGGAGGAAGGCCAGAGCATGAAGATGGCCATGGAGCACCTGACCATGCTGGGAGTCCCCGAGAGCACCCTGGCCGAGTGGGTCCGGGTGGAGTTCCTGGAAGGCGAAGTGGGGTCCTGATTTCCCGTCACGACTCTGTCACATGAACGTTGCCAAATACTTACAGACGGGCTCCAGTCCCCTGTGGAAAAGCCTGCGGATATGGCCAATTGGAACAGCCTAAACCCTGTCCAGGTATAGGTTTCCTACCTCAATAGCAATGTGTTGTAGTCTATGCATCTTTATTGTTTGCATTGTTTGTATAGATTACATCGGTAGGATTTGAAAATTTGGCCAGATTCTGGGTTTTCCACAATGACTTTTCCCCAGCAATGCCATGGGGAAGGCTGAAATCACGCCCGGCAGGTCACCAAAACATCCGCAAATTTTTCTGCTTCGTCATACGAGGGATTCGGCCTCGCGCAGCTGAACACTGACCAACCGGGAGCACCCGGCCTCCTCCATGGTCACGCCGTAGAGGGTGTCGGCGGCCACCATGGTGGGCTTCTGGTGGGTGATGACGATGAACTGCGTGTCGGCTTTCATCTTCTGCACCATGGCGGCGAACCGGCCCACATTGGCTTCATCAAGGGGCGCATCCACCTCGTCCAGTACACAGAAGGGGCTGGGCTTGAAGTGGAAGATGGCAAAGAGCAGGGAGATGGCCGTGAGAGCCTTCTCACCACCGCTGAGCAGGGTGAGGGACTTGGCGGACTTGCCCGGCGGCTGGGCGGTGATCTCAATGCCGCACTCCAGCAGGTTGCGGGGATCCTCCAGGATCAGCTGCGCACTCCCACCGCCGAAGGCTTCCCGGAAGACTTCCTGGAAGCGCAGATTGATGTAGTCGAAGGCTTCCTGGAAGCGCTCCTCACTGGTGGCGTTGATCTCCTGGATGGTGGTCTCGAGGTTGCCGATGGCAGCGGTGACATCGGCCCGCTGCTCATTCATGAAGGCCAGACGGGCCTCTGCCTCTTCCAGTTCCTGGATGGCCAGGGGGTTCACCCCACCCAGCTCCAGGCGGCGGCCCTGCAGCTCATTGAGGTGCGTCTGGTGGATCAGCTCGCCCTCTTCCCATGCGAGGCGCTCCGCCTCGTCCAGACCCGCCAGGAAGGCCGGCACCTCCAGCCCCAGGGCCAGCTCGACTTCCTTGGACAGGGCCTCCTGGCTGCCCTGCACCTGGGCCCCATGGAGGAGCACTTCCTGGTGCTGGGCCCGGGCGTTCTCCAGGGCCTCCTGGAACTCCCGAGCGCCTCGCTCCTGGACCCTCAGGGCCTCCTGAGCCAGCTCTAGCTTGGGCTGGGCCTCCTGCGCCTGGGCCTGGATCCCGGCCCGCTCCTCCAGCAGGGTCTGGGACTCGGTCTCCAGCTCCGTCAGGCGGCGGGTGCAGCCTTCCCCACGCTCGGTCTGGCCCGCAACCTCGGCCTCCAGGCCCTGGCGCTCGGTCTCCAGATCAAAGCGGCCCCGCTGGGTCAGCTGCAGGTGGCGCTCGTGCCCATCCCGCTCGGCCCAGGCGGCATCCCGGCTGCGGGCGGCCTCAAGTCGCTCGTCCCGGCGCTCATCCATGCGGAGCCGCGCCTGTCGAACGCCATCCTCAGCCTGGTGAATCGCCTCTTCCAGGGCGGCGTCCACGGCCTCCTCTGGGTGGCTGTCCAGCTCCCGCAGCAGGTCCTGGAGGCGCTGGATCTCCGTCTCAATCTGTTCCCACAGAGCATCCGCCCGCTCGCTGGCGGCCTGGATCTCGCCCAGCTGAGCCTGCACCGAGGTGCCCTGGCCCTTGAGGGTCTCCACCCGGCGCCGCAGGCCGCGCAGGTCCTCGTCGATTTCCAGGGACCGCGCCCGGGCCGCCCGGGCCTCGGCACCGGCCTGGCTGCGGCGGGCCTCCAGGGCCTCCAGCTGGTCCAGCAGGGCTTCCCGGCTGGTCTGGGCCGCTTCCTGCTCGGCCCGAAGCTTCAGGGGCGAGGCGGCGGGCGCCGAGACGCCCAGCTGGAGCGGGCCGTAGGGGAGGCGGATGAAGGCTGGGGAGACCAAGGCGAGGTCTGGGTGAAGCTGGGCCAGGGCCGGCAGGTCGGCGTCGGCGCAGCGGAAGGCGCGGTCCAGCAGGACGCCCAGAGGCCGCTGGCTGGAGGCCCAGCGCAGGTGGGCACGGAGAGGCTCGCAGCCCGGGGGCGTCTCCGGGACCGGCGCAGTGGCCTCCAGGGCCAGCAGCAGGTGCCCCGGGGCTCCGGCAGAGCGGGCCGCCAGGGCCGCATCGGCACCGAGGGCCTGCAGCCACACTCCCAGCAGCCGCTCCAGGTCAGGGCGCTGGGCTTCGTCCACGGAGAGCAGTTCCACCAGGGCGGAGGGGCGCAGGCCCTGCTCCTTCAGCCAGCCCAGGCCCTTCTGCAGCTCCGCATCCCCGAAGGCCCGGGAGAGCAGGTCCGACAGCTGGCGCAGGCGGCGCTCGCTGGCTTCCAGCTCACCTTCGGTGCGCTGGCGCTCCTGCTCCAGAGTCCGCTGGGCTTCCTCGAGGGTCTCGGCCTGCCTGCGCTGCTCCAGGGCGCCGTCCTCGGCTCCCTCCAGCTGGCTCTGCAGCCCCTCCAGGCTGCGGGCCAGGGTGGCGGCCTCCGCCAGCAGGCCGTCCAGGCGCGGGGCCCGAATGGACTCCTCGTGGTTGAGGGCATCCAGCCGGCCTTCCAGCTGGGCGATCTGGCTCTGGAAACCCAGCCGCTGCCGCTGGCGCACCAGGGCCTCCTGCTGGCTGGCGGCCTTCTGGTTCTTCAGCCCCTGGAGGCCGGCCTCCTCGTGGCGCAGGGCTCCCTGGGCCAGGCCCACGGCTTCCTCCGCGGCCGCCAGCCTGCCCTCACAGGTCGCCAGCCGAGCACCGGCCTCCAGGACCAGGGCCTCCAGGGCGGTGAAGGAGTCCCCGGTCTCGGACAGGCGGTCCGTCAGGGCCTGGATCCGCTCACTGAGGCGCTGGCCCTGGGCCTGAGCCTCCTCCCGGCGCTCGATCTGGAAGCCGCGCTCCTGGTCCGCCAGCTGCAGCCTCTGGTCGAGCCCCAGCATGGCGGCGGCCCGGCGGGCCTGGGCCTGCTGCTGCTCATCCACGGACAGCCGGAGGGTCTCAACCTCGGAGGCCTTCTCAGAGACCTGGGCCGTGAGCTCGGCGACCCGCCGCTCGGCCTGGTCCAGCTGGTCCAGGATGCGCTCCTTGGCGGCTTCCAGCTCCACGGCCTTGCCCGCCAGCAGGATGCGCTGGGTGGCCTTGATCTCGCTGTCCAGCTCCTTGGCCTTCCGGGCCCGGGCGGCCTGGCGGCGCAGGGACTCCATCTGCTTGTTGAGCTCGAAGAGGATGTCATCCAGCCGCTGCAGGTTGGCCCGGGTCTCATCCAGGCGGCGCTCCGCCTCGCCCCGGCGCAGCTTGTAGCGGGTAATGCCCGCGGCCTCTTCCAGCAGGAGGCGGCGGTCTTTGGGGCGGCTGCTGAGGATGAGGTCAATCTGGCCCTGCTGGATGAAGCTGTAGGCCCGGGTGCCCATGCCCGTGTCCAGCAGCAGATCCTGGACATCCTTGAGGCGGGCCTCGCGGCCATTGATGCGGTACTCGCTCCCCGTGTCCCGGTAGAGCCGGCGGGAGATGCCCACCTCGCGAACGGCACCGGGCAGGGTGGGATCGGGCATCTCCAGGACCAGCTTCACCTCGGCCAGGCCCATGGGGCGCCGCTGGGCGGTCCCGCCAAAGATCACATCTGACATCTCAGCGCCCCGGAGCATGGAGGGCCGCTGCTCGCCCAGCACCCAGGCCAGGCTGTCCGAGATGTTGGACTTGCCACAGCCGTTCGGCCCCACCACCGCCGTCATGCCCCCCGGGAAGCTGAGCTTCTGGGCATCGGCGAAGGACTTGAATCCGTGAAGTTCGAGAGAAATCAGACGCACAGAGTCAGTGCTCCGGTGAGGGGGTGGGGAACATTCCCATTCATCATCCCATAACGGAAGAGGAATCCGGGTCCGCTATCCAGCGGGGGTCCCCTTGGGAATCGGCCCGAAGCCCGGTAGACTCGGTTCTTCCCAGGCCATGTCCGGAGCCACCTGTGCAGCCTTGCCAAGCCCTCGAGCAGGACCCTGCGGCCCCTGGCCGCCAGCGAGGGCATGAAGATGGGGTCCAGCCGTGAAGAACCCCCTGTTCACCACCCCCGAGGCATCGCTGCTTTGGCTGGAGGCCCACCGGGTGCTGGCGGGATCCTTCAACCACGTCATCCAGGGGCCGCCCAGCGAAGATGTGCTGCTCCAGGCCCTCGCCGCCCTGCCCCCGGGCCCCTCTCGGTGGGTGGTGGACGACCTGTGGTGCCCCTCGGTCCTGATCCGCGACATCCCGGAGCTCCCCAAGGGCGCTGAGGCGCAGGAGGCCTTCTTCCGGTGGCGGTTCGCACAGATCCTCTCCCTGGAAGAGCCGCACTTCGTGCAGGCCCTGGAGGTCGAGTCCGGCCTCTGGCTGACCGCCGGGATCCGCCAGGACTTCCGCGACGAGCTGCTGCAGGTAGCCCTGCGCACCGACCGCGTCGTCCATGCCCTGACCCCGCGCTGGCTGCACCTCTACAACCAGCTCGCCCCCTCTCTCACCATGCCGGGCCTGCTTCTGAGCCTGAGCCCCATGGAGCCCGGCCTCTTCGCGGGCACCCTGGTGGCCTGGGGCCGCACGCTCTGCCTGCTGCGGCAGTGGACCGAGCCCCTCTCCCCCGAAGGCTGGCTGGAGGAGCGCATTGCGCCCAGCGCAGCCTTCCTCCAGCGGGAGTCCCGCAAGCCTCAGCAGCTCTACATCTGGGGCGCCGCCACCTGGCCCCAGGCCGACCTGCCCATCCGCTTCCTCGATGACCGTGCGGTCCTGGGCGAGGTGCGCTGATGGCCGTACCGGTCCTTTCCCTCAACCTGGCCCCGCGCCCCAGCCTCTGGCGGCAGCGCCACCGGAGCCTGGGCTGGGCGGCCCTGGCCTTCGGCACTGCGGTCCTGCTGGGGAGCATCGGCTTCACCTGGCGGGCCTACCACCAGGCGGACCGCGCCGGCCGGGATGCCGTCAGCCTCACCGAGGAAGCCCGGCGGGCCTCCCGCCAGGAGCAGCAGATCCAGGCCTCGCTCCAGGAGATGGACGCCGCCAAGGAGCAGGCCCGCTGGAAGCTGGCGGAGCGCATCCTCCAGGAGCGCGCCCTGCCCTGGTCCCGCCTCACGGCGGAGCTGGAGCAGTGCATGGTGCCAGACATGCGGCTGAAGGGCCTGCAGCGGGCCCGCAGCAGCGCCCAGCAGGTGGTCCTCAAGCTCAAGGCCGAGGCCCGCACCCGGGAGGCTGAGGCGGCCTTCGTGGAGGCCCTGCGCGGGACGCCAGTGTTCGCCCAGGTGGTCCTGGAGCGCGAGTCCGAGCGCAACGGCGGCGGCTGGGACTTCGAGGTCACCCTCCCCGCGGCAGCCGTCCCCCCGCCCTTCAAGATCAAGGCCATCAACCAGGCTCCCGCTGGCCAAGCCCCTGCCCCAGCCCGGGTATCGGTGGCAGCGAAGCCCAGCCGTCCCGTGGCCGTGGCTCTGCCAACCCCGCCCCAGCCTGTGAAGCCCATTCGGCCCACCCAGCCTTCCAGCGGTTCGGTGCAGCCCGCCCAAGGCCGCCCTGCTGCAGGCCTGGCGCCTCAGGCACCCCAGCCACCGCCCCAGGCGGCCGCTCTGCCGCCCGCCGAGGAGGAGGAAACCGGCCGCGTCCGCCAGACCCGCATCCGTCCCACCGCTCCGAGGCCCCCCCGATGACCAGTCCCCTCCGCGCGAGCCGCCTCCGCTTGGCCCTGGGCATCCTGGGGACCACGCTGGGCTTGGCCGTGGCCCTCTTTCTGCTGCCGAACGCCTCCCAGCAGCTCTCTCAGCAGCTGAAGGCCCGACGGGATGCCGAGCAGGGCCGCAACCAGCAGGTCGAGCACCTCAAGGAGCTCCAGACCCTGGCCGATCGCCTCCGCCGCGGCCAGCAGGCCCTGGCTGGGCTGGAGGCCCGCCTGCCCCGCGGGTCTGCCGGCGAGCTGCAGTGGAGCCTTAGCAAGACCCTCCATCAGCTGGCCAAGAAGCACAACCTCCGCCTGATGACCGTGAAGTACGGCCTGCCCAGCAAGGAGGGTGCACGCGGCTCCGACCTGGAGGCCGTCGAGGTGGAGTTCGTCGCCCTGGGCCTCTACGCCGACCACAAGAGCTTCATGCTGGAGCTGGAAGGCTCGGGCCTGCCCTTTGCCGTGCGAGATGGCCGCCTGGAGGAGAGCCCCGAGGGCGCCCGCCTGAACATCATCCTCCGCGCCTTCCGCAAGACCGGTACGCCGGACCGAGAGGAGGGTGAGGCATGAGCACCTCCCCCCGCGGCACCGATGTCCAGGGCATGCTCCAGGAGCTGCGCAGCAACCGCAAGACCCAGGCGGCCCTGGCGGCCTTTGCGCTCACGCTGGGCCTGCTGATCTACACCGTGTTTGTCCCAGACGCCCCCAAGAGCCGCCGCGCGGCCGATGGGCGCACGGGTGCCAACCTGGACTCCCGGCAGATTCAAGGCCTCCGCAAGCTGCCGGACCTCGCCGCCCTGGACCTCGCGGGGGAGCTCCCACCCAAGCCCAAGGTGCTGCGGGATGTCTTCATGTTTGAAGCCCCGCCCGTGCCGGTGAAGCCGCCCCCACCCCCACCGCCTCCACCACCGCCCACCCCGGCGGACGTCGAGGCTCAGCGCAAGGCCCAGGCCAAGGCTGCTGAGTTCGCCACCCGGCCCCAGGACTTGCGGTACCTCGGCTTCTTCAAGGGCACGCCCTCGGGCATTGTCGGTGCCTTCATGAAGGGCGAAGAGGCCGTCACCCTGACCCCGGGAACGGTGGTCCGGGAGCGCTGGAAGCTGGTTGCCGTCCTTGATACCCGTGCCGAGTTCCAGAACCTGACCTACCCGGACCTGAAGTTGGTCCTGGAGACCCGCGAAGCCTCTGGCGGCGCGGCTTCGAACCAATTCTGAACCGAAGGATGCCCCCGATGCTGATTCCCTCCTTCGCCCTCCTTCGCCGCTGCCTTCTGGTGGCGGCAGTCCTGCTCATGGCGCTCGGCTGCTCCCTCCACCGGGCCAACAAGGCCTTCGAGGAAGGGCGCTACGACGAATCTGTCACCGAATACCGCAACGCCCTCCGGAGCGATCCCACCAACACGAAGGCGCGCATCGGCATCAAGCGGGCCTCCCAGCGGGCTGCCGAGCTGCACCTGTCCCTGGCCCGGCAGGCCGAGAGCCGGGGCTTCACGGACACCATCCTGGCGGAAGTGCGCAAGGCCCTGGTCCTGGATCCGGACAACCAGATCGCCCAGGACTGGCTCCTCAAGCTGGAGCAGAAGGCCGCCCGGGACCGGGCCGAGTCGGACTCCCTGGAAGACCTGGAGGCCATGAAGACCAAGGCCGATGCGGTCAATGCCCTCCAGCTGAACCCCCGCACCATCGATGGCATCGACCTCAACTTCGCCCGCCGCACCAGCATCCGGGAGATCTTCGCGACCCTGAGCAAGGCCTCCGGCGTGAACATCATCCCCCACACCTCCTTCCAGGATGCGACGGTCTCCATCGACCTGCGGGGGCTGCCCTTCCAGCGCGTGCTGGACACCCTCATGCTGCAGAACGACCTGTTCTACAAGGTCATCGACAAGAACACCATCATGGTCTTCAAGGCCACCCCGCAGAACCGCGAGCAGTACGAGAACCAGATCATCAAGACCTACTACCTGTCCAACGCCGATCCCAACGAGCTGCGCTCCACCCTGACCACCATCAACCCCCAGCTGCGCGTCTTCACGGACAAGCGGGTCAATGCCCTCATCGTGAAGGCCAAGCCCCTGGAGCTGGCCATCGTGGACCAGGTCATCCGCACGCTGGACAAGCCCAAGGCCGAAGTCATGGTCTACCTCGAGCTGATGGAAGTCACCGAGAACAGCCTGGAGCAGGTGGGCCTGCTGCCCGTGCTCAATGCTTCCGACACCTCCGGCACCTACCGCATGGGTGCCACCACGGTAAACAACACCTCGGGCATGAACACCAACTCCGGGTTCACCAAGATCCACACCGCTGACCTGCGGGTGCTCTTCCCCAACCTGGCCCTCGACTTCCTCAAGGGCAATGGGGATGCCCGCCTGGTGGCCAGCCCCAATGTGCGGGTGCTGTCCGGGGAGACCGGCGAGGTCAACATCGGCGAGAAGATCTCCACCACCCAGAGCCAGCTGTCCATGCCCTCCACGGGCAGCACCGGCACGTCAGCCCTGTCCTCCTCCCTGCTGGGCGGCGTGGGCCAGACCTCCTTCTCCTACGAGAACGTGGGCGTGAAGATCAAGGTGGAGCCCCGGGTCCACCACAACGGCGAGATCACGCTCAAGATCGACAGCACGGTCACCACCCTGAAGTCCGGCTCCACGCCGGGTCGCCCCGACCTGGGCCAGCGCGAGATCAAGACCTCCGCCCGCCTGCGGGACGGCGAGACGGCCATCTTCGGCGGCCTCCTCAAGGACGAGGAGCAGAAGAGCCTCCAGGGCATCTGGGGCCTCGCTGACATTCCCTTCCTGGGTCGTCTCTTCGGCAACACCCACAACAGCCAGGCCAAGACCGATGTGATCCTCACCATCCGCGCCGTGCTGGTCCGCAAGCCTGTGCTCACCGATCAGGACATGGCCCCCTTCAACCCCGAGGATGCCAACTCCCGCTCTGGCCCCTTCACAGCCGAAGCCTCCAAGAAGGCGCCGACGACCCCAGCGGCCAAGCCCCCAACGGCAGCCCCGGCCGTGGCGCCCCAGCCTGGCTCCACCAACCCCGCAGCCTCTGCCCCAGCGCCAGCGACCAAGCCCGGCCCACAGACGCCAGCCCAGACCCCCCAGGTGGCCCCGCCTAGCCCCGCAGCGGCCCCGGTCCAGCCCTCTGAGGCCATCCAGGAGAAGAAGCCCGCTGGCGCCGCCGAGGTGGCGCCTGTCCCCTCCGATCTGGTGATCTTCATGGCCCCCACGGTGTCGGAGATCAAGGCCGGCGAGAAGGCCCGCATCACCCTCACCGTGAGCGGTGGCAAGGGCATCAGCTCGGGCACCCTGGAGATCCGCCTGCCCCCGGGCCTGCGTCTCAACAACCTGACCCCCGGCGACTTCCTCACGGGCGATGGCGGCGGACTGGAGCAGTTTCCAGGCAAGGACGGCATCCTGAAGGTGACCTTCCGGCGCAGTCCCGCTGGCTCCGACAGTGGTCCCTTCGCCACCCTTGAGCTGGAGGGCCTCACCGCCGGGAACGCCCCGGTGCTCATCCAGAGCGGTCAGTTCATGGCCGGCACCAGCCCCGTCTCAGGGCGCTGGTCCAACGCCCTCGTGACGGTGCAGTGAAGTCCCAGCGCGGCTTCACCCTGCTGGAGCTGGTGGTCACCGCCACCGTGCTGATGATCCTGGCTTCCGTGGTGGTCCCCCTGGCCAAGAATGGCCTGCGGCGGCAGTCGGAGCTCGAGCTGCGGCGGTCCCTTCGGGAGATGCGCTTGGCCATCGACACCTACAAGAAAGCCGCCGAGCAGATGAAGATCAAGCCGCCCCCGGCGGATGCCAACTTCTACCCGGAGAGCCTGGAGGTCCTGGTGGACGGCGTGCCCGTCAGCGGCTCCCTGAGCCGAAAGATGCGCTTCCTGCGGCGCATCCCCATGGATCCCCTCACCGGCAAGGCGGAGTGGGGCATGCGCAACACCAGCGACGAAGCCACCAGCACTTCCTGGGGCGGAGGCCATGTCTACGACGTCTACACCCTCAACCAGGGCACGGGGATGAACGGCATACCCTACCGGGAGTGGTGAGAATGGCGGTTGCCTCCATCGGCCAATCACGCTAGGCTTGGGGTTCGCATATTCCGGAACCTGCGGGGACTGGAGTGCTCTTTCAAGCGGATATGGCGGAATTGGTAGACGCGCTAGCTTCAGGTGCTAGTGTTCACAAGACGTGGGGGTTCGAGTCCCTCTATCCGCACCAAATTTTGGCGGCTTTGCCGACAAAATTTGGTGAGCAGAACAGCAAAAATG
Source organism: uncultured Holophagaceae bacterium (assembly GCA_903840385.1). Lineage (GTDB taxonomy): Bacteria > Acidobacteriota > Holophagae > Holophagales > Holophagaceae > Geothrix. The sequence continues at coordinate 41,482 of CAIMFT010000158.1, read as the reverse complement.
CAGTTGATAACAGGTACCTGGCCTTTCCCAGGTTCGACCCTTCCTTGGTACGGGACTGAGGATTTTCGCCGCAGGCGATATCTGGCAACGCGCAGCGTTGGCAGCGGGTGACGGGAGCGACCCCCGAAAAGGAGCCACCATGGCCCTCAACGTAGACCAGAAGAAGATCATCATCGACGACTTCAAGCAGCACGAGTCGGACACGGGTTCGCCCGAGGTGCAGGTGGCCATCCTCACCAAGCGCATCAATGACCTGACCGAGCACTTCAAGATCCACACCAAGGACTACCACAGCCGCCGCGGCCTCATGATCATGGTCGGCCAGCGCCGCCGCCTGCTCGACTATCTCAAGAAGAAGAGCAAGGAGCGCTACGCCACCCTCATCGAGCGCCTCGGCCTCCGCCGCTAGGCCCTTCCGGTTCCTTGAAAACGCCCGCATCCGCGGGCGTTTTTTCGTTATGTTCGAAGGATGGACCTGCAGCCCCTGCCCCGCCCCGCCCAGCCCGATCCGTACACGGTGTCCGACCGGCAGCCCCTCTATGACTCGCCCTGGATCCGTCTGCGGGAAGACCGCTTCCGCCATCGGCGGGGCGCCGAGGGGCGCTACGCCGTCTGCGGCTTCGTGCGCTCGGCCTGCGGCGTCCTGGCTCTGGATGCGGAGGACCGCGTGGTGCTGGTGGGCCAGTGGCGCTACCCCCTGGAGACCTACTCCCGGGAGCTGCCGGAGGGCGGCGGCGATCCCTCCGAGAGCCCCTTCGAGGCCATGCGCCGGGAGCTGACTGAAGAGGCGGGCTTGACGGCCCGGTTCTGGGAGCCCCTGGCCTTCTTCCATCCCAGCAACTCCTCCACGGATGAGGAGGCCTTCCTCTTCCTGGCCACGGACCTGGCGCCGGCGCTGACCCACCAGCCCGAGGACGACGAGGAACTCCTGGTCCACCGCGAGCCCTTTGCGGACTGCCTGCGGCGGGTCCTCCGCGGTGAGCTCACGGACGGCCCCACCGTGGTGGCGCTGCTGGCCCTGCAGGCCCGGCGCACGGGCATCGCAGCCGCTCTGGAGCCAGCCCTGGCAGAGCGCTTCTTCCAGCGCCCCACGGAGCACCCGGCCCCGGGACGAGCCCGGTGGCAGAACCTGGACCCCGCATGATCCTCACCCTCCACCCCGACACCCCGCAGGTGCGCCACCTCGAGCGCATCGCCGAGGTGTTGCAGCGGGATGGGGTCATCGCCTACCCCACGGACACCCTGTTTGGCCTGGGCTGTCTGGCCTCGCGCAAGAAGGCCGTGGACCGCGTGCAGCAGCTCAAGGTCCGGGATCCCAAGAAGCCCATGTCCATGCTCTGCGCCGACCTGGAGATGCTCTCCCGCTACGCGCGACACCTGGACACGCCCACCTTCCGCATCCTCAAGCAGCTGCTGCCCGGACCCTACACGGTGCTCCTGCCAGCCAGCCGGGAGGTCCCCCGGTACCTGCAGAACAAGCAGGTGGTCGGGCTGCGCATCCCGGACAGCCCCTTCTGCAAGGCCCTGCTGACCCTGCTGGGCGAGCCCATCATCACCACGAGCGTGGTGCTGCCGGGCCAGGCCATGCTCAACACCGCCTGGGAGCTGGAAGAGGAGCTGGGGCACGCCCTGGAGCTCATCGTAGACTGCGGCCAGCCCGAGGGCATCCCCAGCACCATCCTGGACCTCTGTGGGGACGAGCCCGAGCTGGTTCGGCTGGGAGCCGGGCCCTGGCCTCTATGACGGCTTGCCTCGTGCGGTAGCCTTCCGGCGCAGGGCCTCGCACTCGGCCTCGCTGAGCAGGCCATCCCGCTTGAGCCCCTCGATGCGGCGCAGGGCCCCCTCCAGGTCGAAGGGCGGCTCGGCGGGATGGACCGGGGCTGGAGCAGCGGCTTTGGGTGGCGCTGCAGGGCGGGCTCCCACGGACTGGCTCAGCAGGCGGCCCAGATCCTCGCTCCAGCGGGTGTGCCGGAGGGCCATATAGTCTGCGTTCGCCGCCTCCAGCGTGTGGTGGAAGGCTGCAAGGAGCTCACCGGAGTCGGCATCCACCAGCTTCAGGTCGAAGGTGAGGGTGCAGGGCTGGGTGGCGAACTGCTCATCGCCTGAGCCTCCGGTGGCATCCACCACTCGGCCCAGGAGGAACAGGTCCCCGGCGGTGTGGGAGACCGGCAGCGCCCCCTTGAGGCCCTTGGCGAGGCCCTTCGCCAGCCCCGGGACGAGGCTGGGCGCCATGCGCATCAGCAGGTGCTCGTCATGGGTGGCCCGCTTTCCCAGCAGCCAGATCGCAGGCTGCCAGTCCCGCACGTGGAGGGTGCGACCCTTCAGATCCAGGCCCGGCTTGACCCACTGCAGGCCGAGGGCGGTGGAGGGGGTGAACACCGCAGCCGAGCCGAACCAGGCGGGATCGAGGCGGCCGCCGTCCAGCGGAGCGGCCTGCCCCACCAGGAGGGCAGGAACAGCCAGCAGGAGAGCGGAAAGAGTTCGCATGGTCACTCCAGCCAGGGCGGCTCAGTCCACCCGGTAGTGGCAGCCCCGGCTCTCGGGGTTCTGCAGGGCGGCGTTCAGGATGAGCTTTGCGCAGAGGATCCCGCTGCGCAGCTCCAGCAGCTCCCGGCTGAGCAGGGACTCGTGGTAGAAGCGCTCGATGCGGTGCGCCAGGTAGTGCAGATCGGCCTTGGCGCGGTGCAGGCGCCCACCGGTCCGGACGATGCCGGCGTAGTTCCAGAGGGTGCTGCGGATGAGACCCCAGTCCTGGTCGATGAGCAGGGGATCGGTGCTCTCCGGTGCCTCCGGCGTGTGCCAGTGGGCCAGCTCACCCGGGTCCGGATCCGCCGGGCCGGCCAGCTCCGCCACGATGGCCTCGGCGCCCCGGAAGCCCCAGAGCAGGCCCTCCAGCAGGCTGGTGGAGGCCAGGCGGTTGGCGCCGTGGAGGCCTGTGCAGGCCACCTCCCCCGCCGCAAAGAGTCCCGATAGGCTGGTGCGGCCTTCCAGGTCCACCAGGACGCCGCCGCAGAAGTAGTGGGCGGCGGGCACCACGGGGATGGGCTGGCGGTGGGGGTCCAGGCCCTCGGCGCGGCAGGCGGCCAGCACCGTCGGGAAGTGGGTCTCCAGGTCCAGCCGGGCGGCCACAGGGCCCAGGTCCAGGTAGACACAGGCCTCGCCGCTGGAGGCCATCTCCTGGAAGATGGCTCGGCTCACCACATCGCGGGGAGCCAGCTCCAGGTGCTCCGGAGCGTACTTCGCCATGAACCGCTCGCCCTTGCGGTTCAGCAGGCGAGCCCCCTCGCCGCGCAGGGCCTCGGTGAGCAGGGTGCGAGGCTTGCCCGGCACATAGAGGGCCGTGGGATGGAACTGGATGTACTCGCAGTTCACGATGCGGGCGCTGGCCCGGTAGGCCGCCGCCAGGCCATCCCCGGTGGCGCTGGGGGGGTTGGTGGTGTGCAGGTAGAGGTAGCCCAGGCCGCCGGTGGCCAGCAGGGTGCGCCGGGCCAGGAGGCCTTCCACGGCCCCAGTGGCGGGGTCGAACAGGAAGGCACCGTGCACCCGGATGGGCTCGTAGACCCGCACGGGATTGAGGCAGTGGTGGGGGCTGGTGATCAGGTCCACCAGCACGAGGTGCTCCCGCACCTGGATGTTGGGGTGGCTGCGGACGGCCTCGCTGAGGGCACTCTGGATGGCCAGCCCGGTGGCGTCCTTGGCATGGTAGATGCGCCGGGCGCTGTGGGCGGCCTCGGCGGTGGGGTCCGGCGTGCCGGTGCTGCCCAGATCAAAGGGCACACCCAGGCGCTCCCAGAGGAAGCTGCGGCAGAGGCGGGGCCCCTCCTCCGCCAGCAGGCGCACGGCCTCCGAGCGGCAGAGGCCGCCACCGGCTGCCTCGATGTCAGCGGCCAGCAGGTCCGGGGAGTCCCCTTCCTCCGGCGGCGCCAGGCCGATGATTCCGCCCTGGGCCCAGGCGGTGTTGGTCTGACCCAGCTCGTCCTTGGCCACCAGGACCACCGAGGCACCCAGATCAGCGGCTCGCAAGGCGGCAGCGCAGCCGGCAATGCCGCCGCCCAGCACCAGCAGGTCTGCCTTGATGGTCATGCCAGCTCCCAGGTGGGGCGATCCAGCGCCCACAGGGGTGCCAGATCCGAATCATCGTTCATGCGCCGACCCTCGTCCAGTCGACGGATGGTCAGGTCCAGGGCGACATCGGCCCGCACCTGGCCCCAGGGCGTGCCCACGACCCCGCCGCAGGCCTCCAGTCGGACCCGGGCTTCCTCCCACAGGGCCAGCAGACCGGAGCGGTTGTGCTGCTGCAGGTGGTGGTAGCCGCCGGCCATGAGGATCAAGCCCTGGAGGCCCTCCCGCAGCGGACCTGAAGCGGCGCCCCAGAGCGGCTCCAGGGCGTCGTGGCACTCGTGGAAGAGGCCGTGGTTGAAGAGGGAGACCCCGCAGGCCAGCGGGTAGGACTCCCCCGGCGCGAGCGGCGTGAGGGCCGCCAGCGTCCACCCACAGCGGAGGCTCACCAGGGGACCCCAGGCCCCCCAGGTGGCCCCAGGAAGCCAGCCGCCAGGACCAGCCAGGGCGGTGTCCGGTCGGGCGGCCTGCTCCCGCTGCCAGGCGGCCGCCGGCTCCGTGCAGCCCAGGGGGGCCAGCAGGCGCGCCGCATGGGCCAGGAGGTGGTCCTGCGGCAGGCCTTCCGGGTGCTCGCCGCGCAGGGAAGGTGCCCCCAGGATGGTGGGCCAGATCAGGCCCTCCCGGGCGGCCGGGGCCGCCAGGGCGGCCTCCAGGCGCTCCCGCAGGACCTCGTGGATGGCCACCGGCAGCAGCGGCTGGCGCTGCCAGAAGGGGGTGCGGTTGCACGCGTCGCTCATGGGTCCACCAGCAGCTTCAGGGTCAAGCCACCCTGGTCATTGTCCACCACGCCCACCCAGGAACAGCCGGGGATGCGGCCCCGCAGGACCTGGTGGGGATCCCCCTGCCCGCTGCTCAGGAGCCAGCGGGCCACCAGGCCCCGAAACTTCTTGGAGAAGTGCCCCATGGCGCGGCCCTCGGCTTCGTAGATCTCCACGGAGTGCCGGGGGCGAGTCCAGCCCTTGAGCAGGTCCGCTGCATCGCCCGGCAATAGCTCCCAGAGGGGGCCCTCTGGCAGGGCGTCCAGCTGGGCCGGCAGGGCTCGCCGCCAGTGGGCCTTGAGGCCCGGCAGGGCGCTCAGCTTCAGCTTGTAGGGCGGCACCAGCTCATCGCCCCGCACCAGCCCCCGCAGGCTGGACAGGATGTGGACCTGGCCCCAGGCAGCCGGCGGCAGCGTGGCGGCATCCAGGGCCTGAAAAGCCACGCCGGTGTAGCGGGCCAGGGCGGGCAGCAGGGGCACCCGGACTCCCAGGGCCAGGGCTTCGGCGCGGGCCCGGTCCAGAGCCAGACCCTTCACCTGCAGGGCCTTCTGCAGGGCGGCGGGGGAGGCGGTCTGCGCCAGGTCCACCAGGGCCTCGCGTACCCAGCGCTGGGCCGGCGTCTCCCGCAGGCGGCCCGGTGCGCCGCCCGGGGCCTTGTCCTCGGAGGGCGCCAGGAGGATGAGGGGCTTTGCTTTCATCGGGAGGCCACCCAGGCTTCCAGACTCACCAGGTGGAATCCCGCCAGCAGGTCGCGGAGGCGATCCCCATAGCCGCGCAGGCCGGCACTGTGGGCAAAGCGATGGCCGAGGCTGGCGCCGGGCAGGTCCGGCTGGGCGTCGTCCAGCTCCCAGGGATGGAGCACCAGCGGGGTGCCGGCGTCCTCCAGGGCCAGGGTCTCCAGGGCCCGGCGCACCAGCCCGAAGGGCAGGACCCGAGGGCCCCAGCCCCACAGCGGCGACTGCAGTGGACCGCGCCAGAGCACCGGCGGCGGCAGCTCCCAGAAGCCCTCGGTCAGAAGGTAGGGGCGCCGGGGCCAGGTGCTGTCCCCGATGACCGCCAGCGGCGCCCGGCTGGCGTCGTAGCGGAAGCCCAGCTCCGGCAGGTCCTGCCACCACTCGGCGGCCGGCCCGCGCAGGCTCCACTCCGGTGCCCGGTAGCCCACCACGGGGGTCCCGGTCAGGTCCTCCAGCAGGGCCTTGCCATCCTGCAGGGAGTCCCGCCAGGCCGAGCGGTCTAGGAGGAAGGCCCGGCGATGAGAGAGGCCGTGGAGGGCCACGGTGTGGCCCGCTGCGGTGATGCTCCGGAGCAGGTCCGGATGGCGCCGCGCCTGGTCCCCCAGGCAGAACCAGGTGGCCGTGGCCCCCAGGTCCGCACACAGCGCCAAGGCCCGCTCCGTGGCCAGGGGCAGACGGCACTCGAAGTGGTCCAGGGCACCCGGGGCGTCGAAGGGCGGGCAGCAGAGCTGGAACCAGTCCTCCCAGTCCAGGGAGAGCGGGAGGCGACGCAGGCTCAGGTGAAGTTCCGCTCGGAGAGGCTGATGAACTCCAGCGAGAAGTCATCCAGCTCGGTCTGGAACTGCTTCAGCTGACCCTGAAAGAAGTTGTAGGCCATGAGGGCCGGAATGGCCGCCACCAGGCCGATGGCCGTGGCCACCAGGGCCTCGGAGATGCCGGGGGCAACCGTGGCTAAGTTTGCGTTGCCCGTGGCGCCGATGCCGCGGAAAGCATCGATGATGCCCCACACGGTGCCGAAGAGGCCGATGAAGGGGCTCACTGCAGCCACCGTGGCCAGGCCTCCCAGCGAGCGCTCCAGCCGACCCATCTCCACCACGCTGGCTCGCTGCAGGCTCCGTTCGACGGCCTCCATGCTGCGCAGCGTCGCCCGGCCGTCCTGGCCCACCTGCTTCAGCTGATAGGTCACTTCGCTGTAGCCCGCCATGAAGAGGCCCACCAGGGGACTCAGGGCGTAGCCCTCCACCTGCTGCTTGAACTCGCGCCAGTCCGTGGACTGCTTGAAGGCGGTCCGGAAGGTCTCGGAGACAGCTCGGCTGCGGTGATAGAGCAGGCCCTTGCGGATGATCACCACCCAGCTCAGGAGGGAAAAGACCATCAGGATCAGGAGCACGGCCTTCGAAACCAAGCCCGCATGGAGCATGACCTCCAGCAGATTGACCTCGCCACCCGTGGGTGCTGCCAGCATCGCCATGCCGCCTCCGTGAGGTCATCATAGCGGCTCTAATGCGCTACACTCGACAGGTTTGCGTGAGGTAGCCATGCGGGTCTTGGTCATCGGTTCGGGGTATGTGGGGCTGGTGGCCGCCGTCTGCTTTGCCGAGGGCGGGCACCAGGTCCTCGGGGTGGATGTGGACGGAGCCAAGGTGGCTGCCCTGTCCAAGGGCAAGTCCCCCATCTTTGAGCCGGGCCTGGAGGAGCTGCTGGCGAAGCACCTGGTTGCCAAGACCCTGCGCTTCAGCACGGAGCTGATGCCCGCCATGGGCGATGTGGATGTGGCCTTCATCTGCGTGGGCACGCCCCAGAGCGAAGACGGCAGCGCCGACATGAAGTACGTTCTGGCTGTCGCAGGAGAGATCGGCCAGGGCATGGCCCTGCGCTCTCCGGACGCCCCGCCCCTGGTGGTGGTGGACAAGAGCACCGTGCCCGTGGGCACCGCGGCCCGGGTCCATGCGGAGATTGCCCGCCATACGAACCGGGCCTTCGAGGTGGTCAGCAATCCCGAGTTCCTGCGGGAAGGCTCGGCCCTGGGCGACTTCCTGGAGCCTGACCGGGTGGTGGTGGGCTGCCGCACGGACTTCGCCGAGACCCTCATGAAGGCCCTCTACCAGCCCTTCCTGGACCGCAGCGGCGGCAAGTGGTTCCGCATGGATCCCCCCAGTGCCGAGCTCACCAAATACGCCGCCAATGCCATGCTGGCCCTGCGCATCAGCTTCATCAATGAGATCGCCAACCTGGCGGAGTCCGTTGGGGCCGATGTGGACCATGTGAAGACCGCCATCGGTGCCGATCACCGCATTGGCCCGGCCTTCCTGAATCCGGGCCCGGGCTTCGGCGGCTCCTGCTTCCCCAAGGACCTGCAGGCCCTCCTCAAGGTCGGCCGGGAGCAGGGGCATCCGCTCATGACCCTGGCGGCCACTGTGGAAGCCAACCGCCACCAGAAGCAGGTCCTGCTGCGCAAGGTGAAGGCCCACTTCGGCGTGCAGGGCGGCACGCCCGCGCCCCTCAAGGGCCGCCGCTTCGCCCTGTGGGGACTGGCCTTCAAGGCCGACACCGACGACATCCGGGAGAGCATGGCCCTGGAGCTGATCGATGGCCTGGTGAACCTGGGGGCCGAGGTGGTGGTGCACGACTTCGCCGCCATGGAAGCCGTGCAGGCGCGCATCGGCGACCGGGTGCGCTATGCCGCCACGCCGCTGGAGGCCTGTGAGGGCGCCGATGCCCTGCTCATCGCCACCGAGTGGGCGGACTACCGCAAGGCCGACCTGGAGGCCGTGGGCAAGGCCCTCAAGGCCCGTCGCATCTTTGACGGCCGCAACCTGTTCCGGCCAGAGGTCATGGAGGCCGCCGGCTGGACCTACCACTCCCTGGGTCGCCGGGCTGTGCAGGGGCCCTGACTCGCGCCTGCCTGAGAAAAGTGGCTTTGCGGGGCAACGTCACCGACTCCTCGTGCTTAGAATGGACCCAGCCCCTTCGGCCACCCTGCGCTGAAGCGGCCACCCACCTGAACCGGCACCACCCGATACGGAGACCCCCATGGGCAACCTCGGAATGATGGAGATTCTGCTGATCGGCATCGCCCTGCTGATCTTCTTCGGGCCCTCGCGCCTGCCGGAGCTGGGCAAGAGCCTGGGCAAGGGCATCCAGGAGTTCAAGAAGGCCAGCAAGGAACTGACCGACGCCGTCAAGGATGACGTCGTGGCAGATAAGGACAAGGACCACGACAAGAAGTAGCACCGGCCTTCGTCCACTGCCTGCCGGCTGGACCGGCCCCCTGACTGCGCGAGGACCATGGGCCTACCCGATACGCCTCCCGACAAGATGAGCTTCTGGGAGCACCTGCAGGAGCTGCGGGTGCGCATCGTCCGCTCCCTGCTCATCGTGGCCGTGGGCTTTGCGGTGACCTACGCCTTCCGCTTCAAGCTCTGGCTCTGGGCGCAGAAGCCTTTCCTGGAGGCCATGGCCCGCCAGACCCAGAAGCCCGTCGCTGCGCTGGATCCCTTCGCCTTTACCGACCTCACGGAGCCCTTCTTCAGCATGATGCGGCTCTCTCTGTGGGCCGCCGCCTTCCTTGTTGCGCCCTTCCTCTTCTACCAGCTCTGGGCCTTCATCCGACCCGGCCTGCTGCCCAAGGAGCGCCGCCTCGTCATCCCCTTCGTGGTGGTGACCTCTGGCTGCTTCCTCGGGGGCGCCGCCTTCGCCTACAGCCAGGCCTTCAAGTTCCTGGGCGACATCCTCTTCCAGGAAGCCGCCACCGCCGGCCTCCGGGCCAACCTGCACGTCTCGGACTACCTGGACCTGTTCATCTCCACCCTGCTCATCACCGGCATCATGTTCGAGCTGCCAGTGCTGTTCTTCTTCCTGGCCCGGTTCCGCATCGTGACCGCCAGGCTGATGCTGAAGTACTGGCGCCACGCCACCATGGCCATCCTGATCTTCAGCGCCTTCTTCACCCCGGGCGATGTGGTGGTCACCACCCTGTTCTTCAGTGTGGTGCTGCTGGGCCTCTACTTCGTCTCCGTCATCGTGGCCTGGCTCGCCGAACCCCGCCAGCCCAAGTAGCGGGACACAGGGTCAGGTTAACAAGACCGGATAAGCGGGAAGCCCGTCCTATCCCCTTCATCCCTGTTTTCAAAGAAAGACACAAGAAACAGGGAGGGCCCAAACCGGTACAACCCCTAGAGTCCCTCGAGGTCATCCAGGCACTGAGCCACGGAGCGGTTTATCTCTGGCGCCTTCGATAGGAGCTGTCGCTCCGAGGCACTGTTCAGCAACCCCCGCAGCGCCTCCTCCAGTTGCACGGTAAAGCCCTCGCCCTGTTCCACCAGGCGGGCCCGCCCTTCGGCGACCATGGCCTCGGCGTTCTGGCGCTGGTGATCGTTGGCGCTGGTGGGCAGGGGCACCAGGACCGAGCCCCGGCCCGCGGCTTTGAGCTCGGCACAGGTGCTGGCCCCGGAGCGGCTCAGCACCAGGCTGGCCGCTGCCATGGCCTCATCCACCCGGGCGATGAAGGGCACCAGGGTGTGGCGGGCGTGGCGGGGTCGCTCGGCCAAGCGGGCGAACTCTGCGGGGCCGGCCTGGTGGAGCACCTCCCACTCGGGGAAGGCCTCCAGCAGGACCGGAGCCAGCCCCAGGACCGCCTCGTTGATGGCCCGGGCGCCGCCGCTGCCCCCCAGCACCAGCAGGCGGCAGGGGCCTGTCAAGGCGTCCGCAGGGGGGAAGCTGCGCAGGAAGGCATCTCGCACCGGCGTCCCCACCACCCGGCAGTCCGCCTTGGGCAGGAGGGGCCGCACGGCCTCCATGCCGCACCACACCCGGCCAGCGGCGGGAGCCAGGTGCTTGATCAGGGCGCCGGGGGCGGCATTGCTCTCGTGCAGGAAGAAGGGGATGCCCAGGGTGCGGGCCGCCAGCAGGGCCGGGGCAGCGCCATAACCGCCGGTGCCCACCACGGCCCAGGGCCGCTCCTGGCGCCAGAGGGCCTTGAGGTGGGCCATGGCCCGCCAGAGCTTCCAGGCGGACCTGGCCACCCGCAGGGGAGAGCGCCCGAGGAACCCTTCGACATCCAGCAGCAGGTGAGGCCAGGGACTGGCTGGCAGCTCCCGGGCCTCGATGCCCCGCTGGGCCCCCACAAAGGCGATGGGACGCGCCGGCCACCGGGCCCGGGCACCTTCTGCCAGGGCGATGGCCGGGTAGAAATGCCCCCCGGTCCCGCCCCCGGTGAGGACGAGCGCATCCCGGAATCTGGGCAAGGCATCGCTCATGCTTTCTTCACCTTAACGCAGAGCCTGGCTTCCGACCCAGGGCCCGGGCTGGACCCTACCCCAAGGCAGCATGACGCTGGACACAAAATTCCGTGTTGGGAGGTGAGTCCGAGGCCTCCCTCGGGCTAAACTCTACCTATGCGTCGGCGATTGTCCGACCGGTCCGAAACGCCCCTGGGAGTGCCCATGAAGATCCTCGTCGCCATCAAGCAGGTCCCCGACACCGAGTCCCGGATCAAGGTCGCCGCCGACGGCTGTTCCCTCGATCCTGCTGATGTGAAGTGGATCATCAGCCCCTACGACGAATACGCACTGGAAGAGGCCATCCGCATCAAGGAGGGCAAGGGCGCTGAAGTCGTTGCCCTGACCGTGGGCGGCGAGGCCGCCCGCGATGTGCTGAAGAACGCCCTCGCCCTCGGCGCCGACTCGGCGGTGCTTCTCAAGGGCGATGGCCAGGGCGACGCCTATGCGGTGGCTCAGATGATCGCCGCCTATGCCAAGGACAAGGGCTTTGACCTGTTCCTCTGCGGCAACAAGGGACTGGGCGGGGACAATGCCGCCATGGGCCCCATGCTGGCGGAGCTGCTCAACGTGGCCCAGGCCAATGTGGTGGTGAAGCTCGAGCTGGGTGATGGCACCTTCCGGGCCGAGCGCGAGGTCGAGGGTGGCAGCGAAGTGGTGGAAGGCGCCCTGCCCGCCGTGATCACCGCCCAGAAGGGCCTGAACGAGCCCCGCTACGCCAGCCTCAAGGGCATCATGGCCGCCAAGAAGAAGACCATCGAGGAAGCCGATGCGGCTCCGACCACCGCCGGTTCCTGCGTCACCACCCTGGCCCTGCCTCCGGAGCGCGCCGCCGGGCGCCGCCTCGAGGGCGAGGCCCCGGCCCAGGCCGCAGCCCTGCTCCAGGCCCTCAAGGACGAAGCCAAGGTCTTCTAGCTCCCCTCCAGCGAACCTCCGACTGATAAGGAAACCCCATGATTCTCGTATTCTGTGAGCTCAAAGAAGGCACGATCCGCAAGCCCAGCGCGGAGGCCCTCAGCGAAGGCCGCCGCTTGGCCGACGCCGCCGGGCTGAAGCTCGGCGCGATCTTCGCAGGAGCCTCCTGCGCGGGCTCCGCCGATGCCGCCAAGTACGGTGCCGACGTGATCTACTGCGCCGAGGGCGCCTCCCTGGCCTCCTACTCCAGCGATGGCTTCGCCCAGGTCCTGGCCGACACCGTCCAGGCCAAGGGCGCCACCGTCCTGCTGGCGGCCGCCACGGCCGTGGGCAAGGATGTGGCCCCCCGCGCCGCCGCCCGCCTGGGTGCTGGCTATGCCTCCGACGTGACCGGTCTGGCCATGGTCGGCGGCAAGCTCCAGGCCGTGCGCCCGGTCTATGCCGGCAAGGCCTTCGCCACCACCAGCTTCGCCAGTGCGGTTCAGGTGGCCACCACCCGACCCAACGTCTTCCCCCTGGCCGAGAAGGCCGGTGCCGGTGCGGCTGAAGCTGTCGCCGCGCCTGCTGGCGGCTTCAAGTCCGTGGTCAAGGAGATCCTCGCCAAGGCGTCCGGCAAGGTGGACCTCAGTGAAGCCAACATCATCGTCAGCGGTGGCCGCGGCATGAAGGACGGTGCCAACTTTGGCCTGCTCGAAGCCCTGGCCGACGCCATCGGCGGCGTGGTGGGTGCCTCCCGGGCCGCCGTGGATGCGGGCTGGGGCCTGCCCCACAGCATGCAGGTGGGCCAGACTGGCAAGGTCGTCAGCCCCACCCTCTACATCGCCTGCGGCATCAGCGGCGCCATCCAGCACATCGCTGGCATGAGCGGCTCGAAGTTCATCGTCGCCATCAACAAGGACCCCGAGGCCCCCATCTTCAAGCTGGCGGACTATGGGATCGTCGGCGACCTCTTCGAAGTCGTCCCCGAGCTCACCAAGTCCGCCCAAGGGATGGGCATCGGTTCCAACTAAGGATTCTTCCCATCTCCAAAACAATGGCCCGGCGACTGCCGGGCCATTGTTTTGGAGCAGAGGACAGACCTAAAGCCCAAACTGCCGCAAATGATGATCAAGGTGCTTGTAGCCCAGGCGGCCCCACTCTTCGCCGCTGAGGCGGCCAAAGAAGGGGTGGGTGGCCTGGGCCGCCTGCTCGGGACCCCGGCGGACAAAGCGGTCGAGGATCGTGGCAAAGCGGGTGCGTTCCACCTCGAAATCCCGGGCGCCGGAGGCCACGAAGCCAGGGTCTGTCGGCACCTTTTTCTTGAATGGCTTGTCGCCCAGCACCAGGCTCCGGATGAAGGGCGTGAAGAGCTTGCCCAGGAAGGTCTGCTGGGCCGGGCGGTCGCCCGTGGCCACCTCCAGAGCCAGGGCACAGTGCAGCAGCATCTGGGCGGGGTCCATGGTGCCCCAGCGGCGGGCCGTGTCCGGTTGGAGGGAAGCCAGGCGCAGGGCCAAGGCCTCCCGATCGGCGGGAACGAAGAGGGAATGCATCAGGAGCCTCCAGGGTCGTATGGGATGGGGGACCCCTCAGAGGGGCTCGAAGCCTTCGTCCAGGAGGAAGTCCCGGGCCGCTTCCAGGTCCCCGAAGCGGGCCACGACCTCATCGCCCTCATAGCCATCGCCGTCGAGGGCATCCAGGGTGTTGCGCTCTCGGATGATGCAGGAGCCGCCGATCTCATCCAGCCCGAACTGGACGATCTCCCGGATGATCCCCAGCTCATCCCGCCACACTTCCACGCGCAGATCGGTTCCCATGGTCTCCTCCCCGCCTGGGCCCAGCCCACGCAAGGTTAGGTCTTTTCGAAGAACAGCACCACCATCCCGAAGCCGACCCGGTCGCCATGCTTGAGCTCGCGGGGCTCGCCCGGCAGGATGCGCTCGCCGCGCACGAAGGTGCCGTTGGCCACGCCGGGTTCCTCCAGCAGGAAGTAGAGCCCGTGCTCACAGAGAATGCGGGCATGGCGCCGGGACACGCTGAGGTTGTGGTCCTCCTCCGTGAGGTCGATGTCCGGGTGCACGCCGGTGGCGGGATCGAAGCGACCGACGAGGGAGCCGTGGGACAGGATCGGAAAGGGATTGCCACTCAACACGGACACGAGGTTGGCCACCGGACCGTTGGTGGCCTTGGCGGGCCGGGTGGCATCCAGGGCCTCCACCCGCTCGCCCAGCTCCCGGTGCCGCTGGACCAGGCGCTGCATCATCTTCACGGCGACTTCCGGGCTCTGCCGGATCATGCGGAGAAAGGTCCCCCGGTTGATGGCGATGAGGTCCGAGTCCTCCAGGGCGATGGCGGTGTGCTGCCGCGGCAGCGCCTCCAGCAGGCTGGCCTCGCCGAAGAAGTCACCCTTGGTCAGCTCCTCAACCCAATCGCCCTTGGGCTCCTCTGAGACATAGAGCCGCACGCGGCCCGAGAGGATGACATACATCTGCTGGGCCATCTCGTTCTTGCGGAACACCACTTCGCCTTCTCGAAAGCGCAGCTTGCTCTGCTCGATGAAGCTGGGTTCAGCCATGGACGTCCCGGGGTGGCCCCTAGGTTACCCCATGCCCCAAGCCTGCGGGGATCTCAGACGCTGGCAACCCGGGCGAAGGCCCGGAGCAGCAGCTCCTCCAGGATCCTGGCCTCTGCTTCCGAGAAGCCGTCGAGGTGGGGGCTGTCCAGGTCGAGCACGCCGACCACCTCGCCCGCCAGCCGCAGGGGCAGCACCAGCTCGCTCCGAGTGGCCCCATCGCAAGCGATGTGCCCCGGGAAGGCGTGAACGTCAGGCACCCGCTGGGTCTCTCCGGAACGAGCGCAGGCCCCGCACACGCCCCGCTCGTAGGAGATGCGCAGGCAACCCATGCCGCCCTGGTAGGGTCCCACTGCCAGCATCCGATCACCCACGCGGCGGTAGAAGCCGCACCAGTTGGCCTGAGGGAGGGCCTCCCACAGCAGGCAGGCCAGGGTGGCCTCCACAGCCACGACATCCGTCTCGCCCGCCACGGCGGCCTCGATCTGGGGCAGGGCCTCCCGCAGCCGAGCCACCCGGGCCGCCTCTGGCAGCAAGGTGCCCCGGACCACCTTGGGCAGCAGGATGCCTTCGCTCATGGTTCCTCCGGTACAGCAAGGGTGTTCAATCAAAACCCCTCGTGACCTCGTCGGGATTTGGTTGGACACTCTAGTCCATGTCCATTCTGCGCCTAATGGCCGCGCCCCTGGCTCCCCTCTATGGGGCCGTGGTGCGCGCCCGGAACTGGAGCTTCGATGCCCACCCCAGCCGGGCCACCCGGGCGGCGGTGCCCGTGGTCTCTCTGGGCAACCTCAGCGCTGGTGGCACAGGCAAGACACCCCTCACGCTCTTCCTGGCCCAGGGCCTGGAGGCCGCCGGGTGGTCCAATGCCG
This sequence comes from uncultured Holophagaceae bacterium, assembly GCA_903840385.1. Classification (GTDB taxonomy): domain Bacteria; phylum Acidobacteriota; class Holophagae; order Holophagales; family Holophagaceae; genus Geothrix. The sequence continues at coordinate 26,257 of CAIMFT010000158.1, read as the reverse complement.
TCCTGTCCCGGGGCTATGGTGGCCGGAGGCCGGTGGATCCCATGAGTGTCGAGCCGGACTCGGACCCCAGCCTGACGGGGGACGAGCCCCTCCTGCTGGCCCGCGCCCTGGGCCCTGAGCGGGTCGTGGTGGGACGGCAGCGCCATGCAGCAGCCCTGAGGGCCCTGGCCCAGCGACCGGGTCTGCGCACCCTGTTGCTGGACGATGGCTTCCAGCACCGGGCCCTCCACCGGGACCTGGACCTGCTGCTCCTGGATGGCGTCCGGCTCTGGGGAGACGGCCACATGCTGCCCCTCGGGGACCTGCGGGAGCCCCAGACCAGCGCCCGCCGCGCCCACGCCCTGGTGGTGACCCGGGCGGCCCGCGTGGAGGACCGCGCGGCCGTCCTGGCCTGGTGGGAAAAGGTTGGCTCCGGTGGCCCCATCTTCTGGATCGACTTTGCCCTGGGCGGCCTCCGACGGTGGCCCTCTGGCGAGGTGGCCCCCCTGCCCCTGCCCGAGGCCGGACCGGCCTTCGCCTGGTGCGGCCTGGGTCACCCGGAAGCTTTTTATGCAGACCTGCTCCTGGCTGGCCAGGCCTGGGTGGGCACCCACAGCCTGCCGGATCACCGGGCGCCGTCCACTGTGGACCTCCGCCGCTTCCAGTATCGCGCCCAGGCCGAGGGCGCAGAATGGCTAGTCTGCACGGCGAAGGACTCCGTAAAACTCGGCCCCGCCCACGCGGCAGTTCTGAACCTGCCGCTCTGGGTGGCGGAGCAGTCGGTCCTGGGTGGCAGTGACCTGCTGGGTTGGGTGATCACCCGCCTGGAGCAAATCACCCCTTCGTAGTGAATCCCTAGCCTTCCCGGCAACCCCAGGGGAGGCTATGCTTGCGCCCAACTGTCCCCTTCCACCTTCCGCCTCCAAGGAGGAACCATGATCAGACAAACCGCAGTCGCCATGATGCTGCTGGCCGCCAGTGGCCTGAGCGCAGCCGACACCGTCAAGATCGCCCTCACCGGCCCCTTCAGCGGCGGCTCCGCGCCCATGGGCGTGTCCGCTCGGGACGGCTCCAAGCTCGCCATTGCCGAGATCAATGCGGCGGGTGGCATCCAGGTGGGCGCCAAGAAGATGAAGATCGAGATCATCGAGCGCGATGACGAGGCCAAGAACGAGCGCGGCGCCCTCATCGCCCAGGAGCTGGCCGCCATGAGCGACCTCTCCGGCGTCATTGGCACCGTGAACACCGGCGTCTGCATGGCCGGCGACAAGCACCTGATGGAAAAGGGCGTCACCAAGATCATCTGCCCCGCCGCAGGCTCCGCCTCCATGACCCAGTGGAGCAAGGCCGGCGTCAAGGATCTCTCCATCTTCCGCTTCGCCGCCCATGACGGCATCCAGGCGGCCATGGTGGTCGAGGAAGCCATCAACCGCAAGTTCACCAAGGTGGCCGTGGTCTTCGACTCCACCAACTACGGCGTCTCCGGCCGCGACGACATGCTGGACCAGATCAAGAAGCAGGGCAACAAGCTCGAGGTGGTGGCCCAGGAGAAGTTCAACATCGGCGACAAGGACATGACCGCCCAGCTGCTGCGGGCCAAGTCGGCCGGCGCCCAGGCGATCCTGATCTGGGGCATCGGCCCTGAGCTGGCCGCCGTCTCCAATGGCATGGCCAAGATCGGCATCAAGGCTCCCCTCATCGGCGGCTGGACGCTCTCCATGTCCAACTTCATCGACAACGCCGGCAAGAACGGCAACGGCACCCTCATGCCCCAGACCTTCATTGAAGAGCCCATCACCCCCAAGGCCAAGGCCTTCATCGATGGCTACCACAAGACCTACAAGGTGGACCGCATCCCCTCCCCCGTGGCCGCTGCCCAGGGCTACGACAGCGTCTACCTCATGGCCGCCGCCATCAAGCAGGCCGGCAGCACGGACACCAAGAAGATCAAGGAAGCCCTGGAAGACCTGAAGGAGCCAGTGAAGGGTGTCATCGCCACCTGGAACCACCCCTTCACCAAGTGGGATCCCGCGGACGTGACAACTCACGAGGCCTTCCGCCGCGAGCAGACGGTCATGGGCATGGTCAAGGACGGCAAGGTGGTGTTCGGTAACGATGCCGACCGCGCCCGCCTCATCAAGTCGGCCACCACGGCGACCCCTGCCAAGACCAAGAAGAAGTAGGTCCCGCACTCGCCGATCCGGGGGGCTTCGGCCCCCCGGATTTTCCTCTGCTTCCAGAAATGGGCCTGTTATGAACGCAGCGATCATTGGACAGATGGCCATCAGCGGCGCGCTGATGGGGCTGGTCTACGCCCTCATTGCCTACGGCTTCCAGCTCACCTACGCCACCAGCAAGAGCATCAACTTCGGCCAGGGCGAGCTGGTCATGGTGTCGGCGTTCTTCAGCCTGACCCTCACTAACCTGGGCCTCTCCCAGCACTGGGGCCTGGGCCTTTCCTATGGGTTGATGGTCCCCGGCGGGCTGATCTTCGGGGCCATCATGGGCCTCGTGGTGGAGCGGGCCGGCGTGCGGCTCGCCCTGGAGCAGAAGAGCGAAGGCTGGATCCTGCTCAGCATCATCCTCGGCCTGTTCTTCTTCTCGGCGGCCGAAAACATCTGGGGTCGGGATGACCGCCCCTTCCCCACTCCGATTCCGGAAGAGCCCTTCCATGTGCTGGGTCTTGCCATTGGTCCCCGAGAGGTGGCCGTAGCCGTTGGCGTCCTCGGCATCATGGGTCTCATCGAGCTGCTCAAGCGCAAGACCCTGCTGGGCAAGGCCTTCGAGGCGGTGTCTGCCGACCGCGATGCCGCTGAGCTCATGGGCATCAGCGCCACTCGTACGGTCATGCTGTCCTATGGCCTGTCCGGCTCGGTGGCAGCCCTGGCCGGCATCCTGGTCTCCCCCATCACCACCGTGGGTCCCACCATGGCCTCGGCCATCATCCTCAAGGCGTTCTCCGTGGCCGTTGTGGCGGGCCTGGACTCGGGCTTCGGCGTGGTCCTCGTGGGCATGTTCCTGGGGGCCCTGGAGAGCCTGGCGAGCTTCTACCTGGGTAGCGGCTGGCGCGAAGCACCTGGCCTGGTCCTGCTGATCCTCGCCCTGGCCCTGCGGCCCACGGGCGTGTTCGGCAAAGCCACGATCCGGAAAGTGTGAGGAGACGTCGATGAAGCGCATCCTCCTCCTCCGCGGTGCCGAGCTTGTGGTCTTTGGCCTCCTGGCCATGATCCCCCTGTGGGTGGTGAACCCCTACGCCCTGGGCCTGCTCACGCTGCTGGCCATCTACGGCATCCTCCTCATCGGGCTGGATGTCACCGTGGGCTACCTGGGCCAGGTGAACCTCGCCCATGTCGCCTTCCTCGGCCTGGGCGCCTACACGGCCGGCCTCGTGGTCACCAAGCTGGGCCTGGGCATGGCCCCCGCCCTCCTTGCGGCCCTGGCCGTTGGCCTGCTGCTGGGTGGCCTGCTGGCCCTCCCTGCCCTGCGCCTGGAAGGGCCTCAGTTCGCCCTGGCCACCCTCAGCTTCTCCGCCCTCAGCACCACGGCACTGAACGAACTGGAAGGACTCACCGGCGGTGCCCAGGGCCTCAGCTTGAACCGTCCTCCCATCTTCGGCCAGGTCCTGACGCCGCCCCTCTTCTACTGGCTCTGCATGGCGCTCCTGGCCGTGGTGTGGATGCTCATGCGGAACCTGCTGGCCTCTCAGTGGGGGCGGGCCTTCGAGGCCCTGCGGGACAGCCCCATCGCCACGGACGCCATGGGTGTGGGGACATACCGGCACAAGGTGGCGGCCTTCGCCCTGGGCTCTGGCCTGGGCGGCCTGGCCGGTGGCCTCTATGCCTTCAACTTCCAGTACCTCCAGCCCCAGAGCTTCACCTACGACCTGATGATCATCCTGCTGCTGGGCGTGGTGCTGGGGGGCCGCAAGAGCCTCTGGGGTGCCTTTGTCGGTGCCTCGGTCATCGTCCTGTTGCCCAACCTGCTCTCGAACCGCCTGCTCTTCCAGGTCTTCTCCGGCCTGGGCTTCGCAGCGGCCCTGGCGGCGGGCCTGCAGGGGCTCTACAAGAAGACCACCCGGCCCTTCCAGGCCCTCGCACCGGTGGTGGCCATGGGCATCCTCGTGGTGGGTGGGCTCTTCGTGCCAAACACCGAAGACTGGCGCAAGGCCATCTTCTCCCTGATGCTCTTCTCCGTCGTGGTGGGCCTGCCCGAGGGCCTCATGGGCTTCCTGGCCATCTTCCTGGCCAAGCTCTTCCGCGTGCCCCATGCCCCCCTGCCCGAGCCCGCCGACATCGATGCGGTCCTGCCCCTGCGGCCTTCGGATGGCACCCCCCTGCTCGTCATCGACGACCTCAAGCGCTACTTCGGGGGCGTGAAGGCCGTGGATGGCCTCACCATGACGGTCCGCTCCGGCAGCATCCACGGCCTCATCGGCCCCAACGGCTCCGGCAAGAGCACCGTCGTGAATGTGATCTCCGGGCTCTACACCCCCACCGACGGCACCATCGCCCTGCGTGGCGTGGTGCTGCCCTCCGGCAGCCTCTTCCGGGTGGCCCAGGCCGGGGTGGCCCGCACCTTCCAGAACCTCCAGCTCTTCGGTGAGCTCACGGCCATGGAGAACATCCTGGTGGCCCTCAAGGGTGTCTACCAGAGCTCCCTGCCCATGGTGCTCTTCGGCTTGGCCAGGGGCGAGGAGCGCCGGGCCCAGGCCGAAGCCCTGGCCCTCCTGGAGCTCATCGGTCTGCGCGACCAGGCCCTCACCAAGGCCAAGGACCTCACCTACGGCGCCCAGCGCTTCCTCGAGATCGCCCGGGCCCTGGCCCGCAAGCCTGACCTGCTCATCCTTGACGAGCCCGCCGCCGGCCTGGCCCATCCGGACATGCTCCAGCAGATCGCCATCATCCAGAAGATCCACCAGCGGGGCGTCTCGATCATCCTCATCGAGCACCACATGGATGTGGTCAGCGAGCTCTGTGACATGGTGACGGTGCTGGACGGCGGCAGGATCATCGCCGAGGGCACACCGGAAGAGGTCAAGCGCCACCCCAAGGTGGTGGAGGCCTACCTGGGCCAGCCGCCAGAACCCCAACTCGACGGCGGCCCTGCGCCGCAGCCCGCCTAAGGAGGCTCCCATGCTGCTGGTGGAAGATCTCCATGCGGGCTACGGTGCCAGCGAGGTGCTGACCGGCACCACCCTGGCGGTGAAGCCCGGTACCGTGGTGGCCCTCATCGGCGCCAATGGCGCCGGCAAGACCACCACCATGCGGGCCATCTCCGGCGGCATCCACCCCACCAAGGGCCGGGTGGTGCTGGATGGCAAGGAAGTGCAGGGCCTCGACGCCTCCGCCATCGCCCGCCTGGGCCTAGCCCACTCCCCCGAGGGGCGCAAGGTCTTCGGACCGCTCTCGGTGGAGGACAACCTGCTGCTGGGAGCCTACTCCCGCCTGCCCCGCTTCCTGGGCTACCGGGCCAAGGCCAGCGCCGATCTGGACCGGGTCTACGACCTGTTCCCGAAGCTCCGGGAGCGCAGCGGCCAGGCCGCCGGCACCCTCTCTGGCGGCGAGCAGCAGATGCTCGCCATTGGCCGCGCCCTCATGGCCCGCCCCAAGGTCATGCTGCTGGATGAGCCCTCCATGGGCCTCGCCCCCGTGATCGTGCAGGAGGTCTTCCGCACCATCAGCCGCCTCAAGGCCGAGGGCATCACCCTCCTGCTGGTGGAGCAGTTCGCCAAGAGCGCATTGGAAGTGGCTGACTACGCCTACGTCATGGAGCGCGGCCGCATCGCCGTCGAGGGCACCCCCGCCGAGCTGAGCCGCAACGAGCGCGTCATCGCCGCCTACCTGGGCTGATGGGCTGGCCCTCGGGAGGCCACCTGCGCTAGGATGGACCCCTGCCGCGGGCGTAGTTCAGTGGTAGAACGTCAGCTTCCCAAGCTGAATGTCGTCGGTTCAATCCCGATCGCCCGCTCCAAATCAATAGGCCCCCGTTGTTGGGGGCCTATTGATTTGGAGGTGGAAATGGCTGGGGTTGAAATCCCTCCGGTGTAGGCCGCCCCCTTGGGAGGCTAGACGGCGGCGGCGATGGCCTTGCCCATGTCGGCGGTGGAGGCCGTGCCGCCCATGTCGGGGGTGCGGGGACCTTCGGCCAGCACCTTCTCGATGGCCGCCATGACGGAGGCGGCGGCCTCGGGACAGCCCAGGTGGTCGAGCATCATGGCCCCGGCCCAGATCTGGCCCACGGGGTTGGCGATGCCCTTGCCGTAGATGTCCGGCGCCGAGCCATGGACCGGTTCAAACATGGAGGGATACTCCCGCTCGGGGTTGAGGTTCGCGCTGGGGGCGATGGCGATGGTGCCCGTGCAGGCGGGGCCCAGATCCGACAGGATGTCGCCGAAGAGGTTCGACCCCACCACCACGTCAAACCAGTGGGGGTTGCGCACGAAGTGGGCGGTGAGGATGTCCACATGGAACTGATCGACCTTCACCTCGGGATAGGCTGCCCCCATGGCCTTCACGCGCTCATCCCAGTAGGGCATGGTGATGGCGATGCCGTTGGACTTGGTGGCCGACGTGAGGTGCTTCTTCGGCCGCGACTGGGCGATGTCGAAGGCCACCTTCAGGATGCGGTCCACGCCCTGGCGGGTGAAGACACTCTGCTGCACGGCCATCTCCTGGTCCGTGCCCTCGTAGAGGCGCCCACCGATGCTGGAGTACTCGCCCTCGTTGTTCTCCCGCACCACCATGAAGTCGATGTCGCCCACCTGCCGCCCCGCCAGGGGGCAGGGCACACCAGGCATGAGCTTCACGGGCCGCAGGTTGGCGTACTGCCGGAAGCCCCGGCGGATGGGGATGAGCAGGCCCCACAGGGAGACATGGTCCGGGACGCCCGGAAAGCCCACGGCGCCGAGGAAGATGGCATCGTGGTGGCGGATCTGGTCCAGGCCATCCTCGGGCATCATGCGGCCGGTCTCGAGGTAGGTCTCGCAGGACCAGGGGAAGGCCTCCCAGTGGAAGCGAAGCCCATGCTTGTCTGCTGCGGCGTCCAGCACACGGATGCCTTCGGGCACAACTTCCTTGCCGATGCCATCACCCGGAATCACAGCGATGCGGTAGTCACGCACAGGGACCTCCTCAGAAGAAAAACGGAGCGTGCGCCAGAGGCGCAGCTTAAAGATTACCGGAAAGTAGGAAATGGACTTCCCTGCATGCATTAAAAGAGTAAAGTATGCCCCGCAAGCCTTCCCGAGGAGGACACCCATGCGTGTTGATTCCAATTCCGGAGCGGTTCCGTCTGGAGACCTGCCCGGCTGGCAGGGCGCCCGCCCCCTGCCCGCCCTGGCCACCCTGGCCCTGGGCCTGGTGCTCTACTTTGGGCTGCCCGGCGTGGTCCCTGTACCCGATGCGAAGGTCTTTGCCGGTGTGCCGGTGGCCGCCAAGCCCGCCGCCCCCCCAGCAGCCAAGCCCGCACCCAAACCCGAAGCCAAGCCCGCAGCGGCGGCCCCGGCCAAGCCTGCGGCAGCACCTGCCGCACCGGCCAAGCCCCTGACCAAGGCCCAGCTCGCCGCCAAGGCCCAGGCCGATGACGAGGCCCGCCTGAAGGTGGAAGCCGCCGCCAAGGTCAAGGCTGACGCAGACGCCAAGGTGAAGGCCGAGGCCGATGCCAAGGCCAAGGTGGAAGCCGAGACCAAGCGCAAGGCGGACTGGGTAAAGGGCCTCCACCTCTTCGCCATCTTCGTTACCACCATCGCCGGCATCATCCTGAAGGCCCTGCCCATGGGCGCCGTGGCCATGATCGGCATCGCCGTGACGGCCCTCAGCGGCACCCTCAGCATCGCCGACTCCATGAGTGGTTTCTCAGACGTGGTGATCTGGCTCATTGTGCTGGCGTTCTTTATTTCCCGCGGCTTCATCAAGACCGGCCTCGGCGCCCGCATCGCCTATTCCTTCATGGCCCTGCTGGGCCGGCGCACCCTCGGCCTCAGCTACGGCCTGGCGGCCACGGACCTCGTTCTGGCTCCCGCCATCCCCAGCAACACGGCCCGGGGTGGCGGCATCATCATGCCCATCATGGCCTCCCTGGCCCGCGCCTACGGCAGCAACCCCGGGGACGCCAGCTCAAAGAAGATGGGCGCCTTCCTGACCCTGACGGCCTATCAGGTGAACTGCATCACCAGCGCCATGTTCCTCACGGCCATGGCTGCCAATCCTCTGGCCCAGAAGCTGGCGGGCGACCTCAAGGTGAACATCACCTGGGGCGGGTGGGCCCTGGCGGCCCTGGTTCCGGGCCTCGTGGCCCTGATCCTGGTCCCCCTCCTGATCTACAAGCTCATGCGCCCGGAGATCACCGAGACCCCCGAGGCGGTGGAAATGGCCAAGGGCCACCTGCGCGACCTGGGCCCCATCAAGCGCCAGGAGTGGATGATGCTCGGCGTCTTCGTGATGCTGCTGGTGCTCTGGATCTTCGCCAAGCAGCTGGGGGACATCAACGCCACCACCTCTGCCCTGGCAGGCCTGGCGGTGCTGCTGCTCACGGGCGTCCTCAACTGGGAGGACATCAAGGCTGAGACCGGTGCCTGGGACACGCTGGTGTGGTTTGCGGCCCTGGTGATGATGGCCAGCTTCCTCAACAAGCTGGGCATGGTGCCCTGGTTCAGCAAGACCATGGGCGGCATGGTCGCCGGACACGGCTGGCTCTTCGCCTTCCTGGTGCTGGCGCTGGTGTACTTCTACAGCCACTACTTCTTCGCCAGCAACACGGCCCACGTGGCCTCCATGTATGCGGCCTTCCTGGGCGTCTCCATCGTCGCCGGCGCTCCCCCGGTGCTGGCCGCCCTGGTGCTGGCCTTCTTCAGCAACCTGTTCGCCGGCATGACGCACTACGGGACGGGACCAGCGCCGGTGCTCTTCGGCACAGGCTATGTGGAGCTGGGTACCTGGTGGCGCATGGGCCTGCTCATCAGCGTCGTGAACATCGTCATCTGGGTGGGCGTGGGCGGCCTGTGGTGGAAGGTCCTGGGCCTCTGGTAGTCAACCGCCGCACAGAAAAAAGCCCCACTGAGTGGTGGGGCTTTTTTCTGTGCTTGGACGACTGGCCATCGGCGAAATCTGCGTCATCTGCGGTTTGCTTTGCTGCTAGCTGTCCCCGCTGCTCATTCGCTCAGCCGAGACTCGCGGAGCCGCACCTGTCCTGGATTCCAGCGTATTCGGGTAGGATGACCTTAGCCGGATGCCCCCTTGAACACCCTCCCCTTCCACCTGGTCACCCTCACGCACCCCACCTGGGAGGATGCCCTGGCCTGCGCCCGCAGCCTGGGCGATGATGCCCTGCCGGAGCTGCGCCTGGACCTGTTCCCCGACCTGGATCCCGAGGCCATGGTGGACGCCCTGCGGCGGCACTGCCTGGTCACCTGTCGCCGGGTCTCCGAAGGGGGGCGCTGGCCCGATGCCGATGAGGCCGGCCGCATTGCCCGCCTGGTGCAGGCTCTCAAGGGCAAGCCCCAGTGGCTGGACCTGGAGTGGGATCTGCCCATTCCTCCCGAGCTCCAGACCGCCCGCACCTACCTGCGTCTGCTCCGCTCTGTGCATGTCGCCCCCGGCGTCTTCGACCTGGAGGACCGCCTGCAGAACCTGCCCGAGGGCGAGGCCTTCAAGTGGGTGGGCTGGGCCGGCAGCCTGGCCGATGGGGGCCGCCTGCGGGGGCCGCTGGCCTGGGCCCGGGATCGCGGCATCCCCCTCGCCGCCTTCCTTATGGGACCCAAGGGCCTGGCTACCCGTGCCCTGCAAGCCGCCTGGGGCGGCGCCTTCACCTACGCCGCGCCGGACGATGGGCCCCCGGCCGCACCGGGACAGCTGCCCCTCGCCCTGCTCCGGGAGTGGCGCTGCTCCCGTCTTCACGGGGGCTTCAGCCTCTGCGGCGTCATCGGCGATCCCGTCCTGCACTCCCGGGGCCCGGCCTTCCACAATCCCCGCTTCCAGCGGGCCCTGAAGGACCTGATCTACCTGCCCCTGCTCTCCGGCGATGCCCAGGAGGCCGTGGCAGCCCTGGAGGCCCTCGGGGTTCTGGGGCTCAGCATCACGGCCCCCCTGAAGCTCGCCCTGCCCCAGGCCCTCGGACTGGAAGGCCCCCTGAACACGCTCTGGCGGCGCACGCCCGGCGCGCCCTGGCAGGGCGCCAACACCGATGCCGAGGCCTTCCAGGCGGCCCTGGCTGACCTGGAACCCGGACCGGTGCTGGTCCTGGGGGATGGCGGGGTGGGCCGCACCACCCGCACCCTCCTGGAAGCCGCCGGACGCACGGTCCTGCAGGCCTCCCGCCGCACCGCCCTTGCTCCCGAGACCGTGGCGGCCTTTGGCCCTGTAGGCCTGGTGCAGGCCACCAGCCTGGGCATGGCTGCGGAAGATCCGGCCCCCTTCCCCGAGCTCCTGGCCGCAGCCCGCACCACCGCCCACTGGGCCGTGGAGTGGATCTACAAAGAGGATACCGCCTTCGCCCTCTGGGCCCGGCAAGCCGGCCTGCAGCTGGTAGCCGGCGCGGACCTCTTCGACGCCCAGGCGGAGGCCCAGAGCCGACGGTTTATTGAGGGTTGTGGCGGACTGCCAGCGGATGGCTGAGAGCCCGCTGTTAGGGGCTATCGGCTGTCAGCTGTCAGCTATCAGCCAAGATGGGCTCGGCGGGATTGAGGGGCCGCTCTGGAACCGGCCAGCTAATGCCAAGATCGCCGAGGCTAGGCTTGCCCGATCGTTGCGGGAGCTTTAGCCGATAGCTGATAGCTGACAGCCAACACCTGACAGCCGACCGCCGACAGCTGATAGCTTTAATACATGCGCCTTCTGCTGGTCGAGGACAAGGACAGCTTCCGCCGCCTCCTGGCCCAGGCGCTGGAAGGGTCTGCGTGGACGGTGGCGGCCGCAGCCGATCCCCTGGAGGCGCTGCGTCTGCTCGAGGCAGACCCGGTCCAGCTGATGGTCACCGACCTCCGCCTGCCGGGCATGAGTGGCCTCGAGCTCATCCGGCGCGCCCGGCAGTTGCAGCCGTCCCTGCGGGTGGTGCTCATGTCGGCCTTTGCCGAGCCCCGGGACATCGTGGAGGCCATGCGCCTGGGGGCCGACGATTTCCTGGCCAAGCCTTTTGACCTTGACGCCTTCCTGGCCCTGCTGGAGCGCCTGGGGGCCCTGGTGGGGGCGCCGCCGCCGGACCCCGCGGAGCTCTGGGTGGCCCACAGTGGCCCCATGAAGGCCCTGGACAAGGCCCTGGGGAAGGCCGCCAGCACCACCCTGCCGGTGCTCATCCGAGGCGACCAGGGGGCGGGCCGGGCCCGCTCGGCTCGCCGCCTCCACACCCTCCGCCACCCGGCCCTGCCCTTCCGCTCGCTACCCGCCTCGGAGCTGGGGCCGGCCGGTCCTGACCCCATCCTCCTGGAGCTGCTCCGGGGGGGGAGTCTCTATCTGGCGGGCCTGGAGCACCTCTCCGCCCAGGCCACCGCGCCGCTGGCCCAGGCCATGGCCTCCCCGGCGGGCCAGGCCCTGACCTGGATGGGCGGCATCGCTTCGGATGCCGCGCTGCCCCCTGAGCTCGCCCATCGCCTCGATGCCCTTGAGCTGCGGGTGCCGCCCCTGCGGGACCGCCGGGAGGACATCCTGGCCCTGGCCCGCCTCCTCCTGGAGCGGGGCGCCCGGCGCCTGGGCCGCACCGCCCCCTGGCTGGAGCGGGCTGCCGAGCGGCAGCTGCTGGACCACCGCTGGCCCGGCAATGTCCAGGAGCTGGAAGAGGTCGTCGAGCGGACCCTCCTCGCCAGCCCGAGCCCGGCCATCCGTGGCTTCCCGGACCTGGGCCTGGAGAACCGGCCCCTCTGTCTGCCCTGGCCCGAGGCGGGGTCCCTGGAGGCCATGCTCCGCACCATCGCCCACAGTGCCGAGCGGGACCTGCTGCAGCGGGCCCTGCTCCAGGCCCGGGGCAGCCTGCCCCGCACCGCCGAGCACCTGGGCGTGAGCCTGCGAGTCCTCACTCAGCGCTTGCGGGACCAGGGCATCCCTTTGGAAGATGGGTCTGCCCCACCCACTGGGATGACCCCATGACCGAGCTGTCCCAGCACCCCCTTCCCGCAGTCCCCGCCCCTGAGTCGGTGCGCCGTGCCGCCCAGGCCGGGCTGGCGGCGCTCCAGGGCGTGGTGGTGGGGAAGGATGCCCAGGTGCGTCGGGCCTTTGCCGCCATGCTGGCCGGGGGCCACGTGCTGCTGGAGGACCTGCCGGGCGTGGGCAAGACCACCCTCGCGAAGGGACTGTCCCGCATCCTGGGCGGCACCTTCCAGCGGGTCCAGGGCACCAACGACCTGCTGCCCTCTGACCTCCTGGGCGTCCACCTCTGGGATGCCCAGGCCCAGACCTTCCGCTTCCAGCCGGGCCCCATCTTCTGCCATGTGCTCCTGCTGGACGAGCTGAACCGCATCGGCCCCAAGACCCAGAGCGCCATGATGGAGGCCATGGTAGAGGGACAGGTCACCCTGGACCGCAGCACCCATGCCCTGCCTGAGCCGTTCTTCGTGGTTGCCACCCAGAACCCGCTGGATCACGCCGGCACCTTCCCCTTGCCTGAGAGCCAGCTGGATCGCTTCTCCTGTACCGTCCACCTGGGCTACCCAGACCGGGCCGCCGAGCGCCGCATCCTCAAGGAGGAGGCCGGTGCCGGCCGTCTGGACACCCTCGTCCCGGCCATGCCCCTGGAGGGGTGGCGCCAGGCCCGGGCGGGCGTGCGGGGCGTGACCACCGGGGACGCCGTGCTGGACTACGTGGAGCGCGTGGTGGAGCGGGTCCGGGCCAGCGGGGCGTTCTGCTCCACCCGGGCGGCCAAGCACTGGCTGGGCCTGGCTCAGGCCGAGGCCTGGCTGGCCGGGCGAGGCTTCGTCACACCAGACGACCTGCAGCAGACCCTGGCAGACACCCTGGCCCACCGGGGCAGCCTGGACGACCGCCGCCTCAGCCGCAGCGAGCGCCGGGAGCAGCTGGCCAAGGTCCTCCGCGATGTGCCTGTGGGGTGGGCCCCATGAGCGAGGTCCCCCTCCAGGACCCCCAGCCCTCCATGGGGACCCTGCTCCGGCAGGCCCGGGAAGCCCGGAAACTCACCCGGGAAGAGCTGGCCCAGGACCTCAGCCTGCCCCTCCGCCATGTGGTGGCCATCGAGGACGATGCCTGGGAGCTGATCCCCCCGGGGCGGATCCGCCCCCTGGCGCGCCAGATGGCCGAACGCCTCGGCACCACCATTGACTTCGGAACCAGCTCCTACCGGGTGGTGCCCGGTGCCCCGGAGCCCCCGCCCCCACCGGACCCCCGCCGGGAGCGCCAGGAGCACCTCGTGCAGGTCGGGCTGATGGTGGCCTCCGTGGCCATCGGCCTCTGGCTGGTGGTGCCGGGCCCCTCCCTGGGCCGCCGGCCCACCCCGGCCCGCACCCTGGCCATGGGCCGCCCAGCCTTGCCGCCCCCGCCCCAGCCCACGGCCTCGCCCTATCCGGTGCTGGGCGAGTACCTGCCGGAGGCCCCCCTGAACGACCAGGGGGCCCTGCTGACCCTCCGGGCCATGGATGCCTGCGGCGTGCACATCGAGTTCCTGGAAGGGGGCCTGCCGCCCCTGGACAAGACCCTCCAGGTGTCCGATCCCCTGCGCCTCCGGGTGAAGGGTGCCTTCGTGGTCACCCTCGCCAACGCTGGCGTGGCCTTCCTCGATGTGGCCGGACGGCGGATCCGCCATGGCCAGCACGAGGGGGAGCCCTGGACGGGTCGCTTCGATGCCGAAGGCCGGTGGCTGCGACCAGCACCCACGCCAGCGCCGGACGAGCCCCCGGTTCCGGATGACGAGGACGAAGCCCCATGAGCCTGCATCCCTTCGTTGACCGCTACCTCCAGGGCAGCCTCCCGGAACCCATCGCCCAGGCCCTGGTGGGGGGGCGCCTGCCGGTCCCCACCCCGGACCTGCTGCAGGCCCTGGCCCACGCCGCTCTCTCCGGAACCTCGCAGGCTAAGGCGGCCGTGGAGACCCTGCAGACCCTGCCTGAGTCTCTCCTGTCCGGGCTCCTGGATCAGCCCATCCAGCCGCCGGCGCCCCTACAGCTCATCCTGTGCCACCGGCCAGAGCCGGCCGTCCTCGAGATGGCGCTGCTGAACCCGGGTCTGACGGCTGCGATCGTCGAGGCCTCCATTCCCAGCCTGCCGGGGAGCGTGCTGGAGATCGTGGTCAACAACCAGGTGCTGTGGATGGAGCGCCCCCTCATCCTTGACCTGCTGGAGGAGCACCCCGAGGGCGACTACACCATCAAGCGGCGCATCAATGAGTTCCGCTTCGAGGTGCTGCGCCTCATCCCGGAAGAGGTCAAGCGGGAGCGCCTCGAGATCATCGCCGAGGTGGAAGCCGGCCGCCTGGACCGGGCCTGGGCGGAGCTGCCCCTGCCCATGACCCCCACGCCGGAGGAGGCCGAGGCTGAGTACGAGACCGAAGAGATGGCGGCCGAGCGGCGCCTGCTGGCGCTGCGACCACCCCTGGGCGACGATGGCCAGGAGATCAACCTCACCATCACCCAGCGGGTGGCCCGCCTCAGCACCAACCAGAAGATCATGCTGGCCATCAAGGGCGGGAAGGAGGAGCGCACCCTCCTGATCCGCGAAGCCAACCGCCTGGTGCAGGTCAACGTCCTCCGCAATGGCCGCATCACCGAGGGAGAGGTGGCGCACATCGCCCAGATGCGCACCATCAACGAAGAGGTCCTCCGCATCATCTCCAACAGCCGGGAGTGGATGAAGAAGTACCCCATCACCAAGTCCTTGGTCCTCAACCCGCGCACGCCGCTGCCCGTGGCCATGACTCACTTCAAGCGGCTGTTCGAGAGCGACCTCAAGCTGCTGATGAAGGACCGGAACGTGGCCGACCTGCTCCGCCGCGAGGCCAAGCGCCTGGTGGAAATGAAGGCCCAGGGCAAGGGGTAGGAATCAGCCGCTGCGCCGCTTGGCGGCCTGCCAGGCGGCCTCCATCTGGTCGAGGGTGCGGGCTTCCCAGCCGCCATTGGCCCGGGCGTCGTCCTCAACGGCCGCGAACCGCGTGCGGAAGCGCAGCATCTGGCTGCGCAGGGCGGCATCGGGGTCCACACCCTTCTTGCGGGCCCACTGCATGAGGCTGAACAGCACGTCGCCGAACTCCTCCTCCACCCGCACGGGATCGGACTCGGCCTGCAGCTCAGCCACCTCCTCCTTCACCTTGTCCAGCACCCCTTCGAGGTCGGGCCACTCGAAGCCCACCTTGGCGCAGCGCCGGCCGATCTCCAGGGCCTCGTCCAGGGGCGAGAGGGTGGCGGGGATGCTCGCCAGCAGGCGAGGCTCGGACACCTCACCTTTTTCTTCGCGCTTGATGGCCGCCCAGCTGGTGAGGACCTCCTCAGCCCCCGCCACCGCCGTCTCGCCAAAGATGTGTGGATGCCGCCGCACGAGCTTGTCTACCACGCCCTGCTCCACGTCATGGAGGTCCCAGGCACCGCGGTCCGCAGCCATCTGGGCATGGAAGGCGACCTGCAGCCAGAGGTCACCCAGCTCTTCGCAGAGGTGGGCCTCCGTGGCCGGGTCGCCCGGGCGGTGGGCCGCCAGGGCCTCCAGCACCTCCGCAGCCTCCTCCCGGAGGTAGCGGGCGAGGCTCTGGTGGTCCTGCTTCAGGTCCCAGGGACAGCCGTTCTCCGGGTTCCGGAGGACGGCCATGACAGCGCGGAGGGTGGCGGGTTCCATGTACCGAGGGTAGCGAGACTCGACCCCCGGCGGGCTAGGCCACGTTCAGGTCATCGACCCTCTCAGCGCCCTTGACCTTGCGGGTGCGGGCCGCACCCTTGCCCCCCAGCAGGAGCCGGCAGTCCTCCGGCAGGCGAGCCCGCAGGTCATCGAGCATGCGCCGGACGGTCTCGCCCGAGGACTGGACGGACATGTACACCGCCACCCGATCCACCCCCAGGGCCTTGGCCGCATGGGCGATGCTGGCAAGGGGCAGGTCCAGTCCCAGCACATTTGTCCGCGCCCCATTGGCCGCGTAGGCCATGGCGGCCATGAGCAGGCCCAGGCGGTGCCGCTCTCCGGGCAGGGTACAGAGCAGGACCTTGCCCCGCCCCGGCAGGGGGTGGTACTCCCGCCGCAGGTTGCGCAGGAAGTCCTCCAGGACCTCGGACAGCAGGTGCTCATGGTGGGGCTCGACGAGGCCATCGGCCCAGGCAACACTGAACCGGTCCAGCAGGGGGGCGACCAGGTCCCGGAGGACCTCGTCCCACTCCGCTACCAGCAGGTGCTCCCGCAGGCAGGCCCCGACCGCCTCGCCGTCCATGGCCAGCACATGGGTAAACAGGGCTTCCACGTTGGGGTTCGAGGCCGGGAGGATCATGTGGCGCAGGCCGACATCCTCCGCCTTCGCCACCCGATTGGCCCGGTGGCCATTGGACACGGCCTGGGCCATGAGGCGCAGCCTGGCCAAGTCGGCCTCCGTATAGCGCCGGTGCCCCGAGGGCAGACGCAGGGGCACAGGGAAGCCATAGCGGCGCTCCCAGGCACGAATCACATCCACAGTCAGACCCGTCTCAGAGCAGATATCCCCGATGCTGAGCAGTGTGCCGTCTTTCATTTTTTGGTCCTCCGTCCATAAATTTAGTTCGGATAGACTCAGGATTCCTTGACGCATTATCCACACAATAAATCTCGACATTATGTAAATTTTTCAATCGATTCATCGGTGTTTTGTATTTTTTTTACTACCAATACAACCTTGAACAAGCAATGCAAATTACTAATTAAATTTGACTTATGATTGACAATGCAGGGTTCTAGCAATTCCTTACAATCGAACGTTATCGGTAGGATTTAATTAAACCTGTTACGGTTTGATCATTGTTTTTTCATAATTCCTTTTCGATGTATTCCTGGACACGCAACGCATCTGTATTGCTACATTTCCGAGGCAGTTACGCCGGTGCGCCTGGGGATAAATCAGCCCACTTCAAGCACTGGAAGGCCATCCTGGAGGGTGCTCTTGCCCGCCACGGGGACCAGGTCCCCCACCCGGAAGGGCCGCTGGCGGCGGCGGAGCACATCTGGGAAGGCCACCGCCTCGCAAAGGCCCGTTTCATCTTCAAAAGTGATGAACTGCATGCGCTCGCCCTTTTCCGTCGCCACGTCCTTATCGGCCACCACCAGGGCCCAGAACTGCAGGCGGCGGCCGGGCTGCGCGGCATCGGCGGCGCGGTCAGACCCGCCGCCTTTCCGCACCCGGGCCAAGGCAGCTGGATGGAGCTCCAGAGTAAGGCCCAGGGTGGCCAGCTCCAGGTCGGCCCGGTCGAAGGGGTCCGTGGGACGCGGCCGCACGCCCGGTGGCACGCCCCCCAGGCGGGTCCACAGCAGGCGGGTGCGGTCACCGTCCGGGGCCCAGCGGTCAAAGGCCCCGGCGGCGCAGAGGGCCTCCGCAGTAGGCAGCGATAGCGCCACCCGGCCCAGCAGGTCGTCCAGGCTGACGAAGGGGCCGTGCCGCTCCCGCTCTTCCAGCAGGGCGCGGACCTCCTTCTCCAGGGCGCTGTGCACCTGCATGAGGCCCACCCGCAGGCCCTGCTCGCCCTCGGCCGTGAAGGGCCAGGCGGAGGCGTTCACATCCGGGCCCCGCACCACCAGGCGGTGGCGGCGGGCGTCCCCCAGGTAGGCGATGGCCGGGTAGAAGCCGCCCTGGTTGGTGATCACCGCCGCGAAGAACGCCGCCGGGTGGTGGGCCTTGACCCAGGCGCTCTCGAAGCTCACCTGGGCATAGCTGGCGGAGTGCGGCTTGCAGAAGGAGTAGCCCGTGAAGGTGCGGATCATGTCCCAGGCCTCCTCCACCACCTCCGGACGCACCCCGCGGTCCGCACAGCCCCGCCGGAAGCGGGCCTCGAAGGCCGGCAGACGCCCCTCGCAGCCGGGCTTGCCCAGCAGCTTGCGCAGCTGATCGGCCTCGTGGTGGGTCCACCCCGCCAGCGCCACGCACACCTTCAGCACATCCTCCTGATAGACGAGCACGCCGTGGCTTTCCGACAGCAACTGTCCAAAAACCGGATCGCTGGGCGTCCAGGCCTCCTCGCCCCGGGAGCGCCGCACGTAGCGGTCCACCCAGCGGTGCGCAGCGGGGCGGATGAGGCTGGAGTGGATCACCAGGGTCTCGAAGTCGCCCTTCCCCACCCGCTGCTGCAGCTGGCGGGTGGCGGGGCTCTCCACGTAGAAGACGCCGATGCTGTCGCCCCGGGCCAGCAGGGCCTGGGTGGCGGGGTCCTTCCGGGAGTGGGTGCCGGGGTCCCGGGGCACGGCGTCGCCCAGCACGGCGTAGGCATCCCGCAGCACGGCGAGGCTGCGGTTGCCCAGCAGGTCGATCTTCACCAGGCCGTAGTTCTCCACGCCATCCTTGTCCCAGGCCGTGATGGACACACCCTCCTTGGCCGGAGCAGGCTGGAAGGCCACGTGGGACCACAGGGGCCCCGGCGTCACCAGGGTGCCGCCGGGGTGCACGGAGAACTGGTGGAAGTGGCCCTCCAGGGCCGCGGCCTGGTGGAGGAGCACCGCCCAGGCGGGGTTCTCCCCGGCGCGGCCCAGCCCCCCTTCCCAGCCCCGCACCAGCCGGGCCAGCTGCTTCAGCTCGTTGGCGGGCCGCCCATGCGCCTGAGCCACGCTCCGCAGGGCCCCCTTGGCCTTGAAGAAGGTGTGGTTGGACACCATGGCCACCCGCTCCCGGCCGTAGCGCTCGAAGACCGCCTGGATGACCCGGTCCCGCTCATCCCAGGGGAAGTCGATGTCCATGTCCGGCGGGTCCTTCCGCTCCATGGTGAGGAAGCGCTCGAACAGCAGGTTCGTGTCCACGGGGTCCACGTTGCTGAGGTCCAGGGCATAGCCCACCAGGGAGGCCGCCCCGCTGCCCCGCCCACAGATGCGGCTGGGGATGCCCTCGTGCTTCAGGGCCTGGACGATGTCCTGCACCAGCAGGAAGTAGCGGGCGAAGCCCTTGCGGGAGATGAGGTCCAGCTCCTGGTCCAGGCGGGCCAGGTGCGCCCCGCTTGGCCGCAGGAAGCGGGTCACCAGACCCGCCTGCGCCCGCTCCCGCAGCAGGGCGTCCAGGTCGGCGTCCTCGAGGCCCAGGGGGCGGGCCACCACCCACGTGCCCCAGGGGATGGCCCAGTCCCCCAGGCGCGCCAGCAGGGCGGCGGTGCTCCGGGCCACGGCGGGCTCGGCGGCGGGGAAGCGCGCCTCCCACTCGGCCCGGGGCACGGCAGCCTCGGCGGGGGCCCACAGGCTCTCGGTGCGCACCAGGGTGGACTGCCCGGCGATGGCCCGCTTGAGGCGGTGCAGCGCCAGGCCCTCAGGCGTGCGGAAGCGCAGCACCTGGGGGGCCACCACCGTCAGGCCCTGGGCCAGGGCGGCCCGGGCCTCCTGCACCCGCAGGGGATGACCCAGCAGCGCCGCCTCGAAGCCCTCCCGCAGCAGGGCGTCCAGGCCCGCCCGGTCCTCCGCCAGCAGCAGGCAGTCCCGGGGCGGCTCGCCAACCCCCAGGCCCGGCACCGCCAGCTCCGGCCGCGCCCCGTGGGCCTGGGCCGACAGCAGGCGGTTCAGGGCGCCGTGGCCGGCATCGGTACTGGGGATGGCACCGTAGCCGTGGCCCCGCCAGCTGAAGCGACAGCCCAGGTGCAGGCGGAAGCCCGTCCAGGCCGGGTCCGGGGGCAGACCCTCCAGCTCCCGGGAGCGGTGGAACCAGGCCAGGCTCTCCCGCAGCTTCGGGTAGGCCGCCGTGCCCCGGTCCCAGCAGACCAGGTCCCGGTAGCCCAAGCCCCGGGCCACCCGCAGCAGCTGGGAAGTCTGGTACACACCTTCACCGGTGCTGAAGTCGGAGATGCCGAGGGCGAACATGGCTTTTATTGGCTTGTTTCAAGCGTCGTGTCACCCCGTCCGGCCCAGCCCGGGAGGATGGCCTGGTCGGGGAAGCGGCGGCGGAGGCGGGCCAGGACGGGCTCCAGGCGGTCGAGGCGGGCCTGCAGGGGGTCCTGGAAGAGCGCCCGCTCCTGCCCCAGGCCCCAGGCCAGGCGCAGCTCCGCCTCCCGCACCAGCACCCGGCGGGTGGCCCCCGCCAGGAAGGCCTCCTGGATGCGGCGGGCCAGGGCCAGGGGCGGCGCCGCCAGGTCCTCCGAGGCGGCCCGCCAGCTGTGCAGCTCCCCATCCACATCCCACCAGCGGAGGGCCAGGCGGCGGGGGCTGCGGGGATCGGACCAGAGCCAGTGGAGGCAGCGAGCGGCGAGGCCCGCCTCCTCGGGGAGGCAGGGGGGCTGGAGGCGCCAGCCGTGGCGGGCGTGGCCCGGGCGCTCCGCCAGCAGGGGCAGGCGGGGCCGGTCCTCGCCCCGCACCCGGGCCCGCAGGTCCGGCGCCAGCTTGGGGTTCGTCAGCTCCACCAGCACGGGCAGGGGCACGGGCTGCAGGTCGCCGAAAGACCGCAGCCCCAGGCGGTGCAGGCGCTCCCGCAGGCGCGGGGCCAGGTCGGCCAGGCGGACCAGGGGCTGGGGGGCCAGGAAGACGGCCTCAGCCCCCTCCCCCACGCAGGCCAGCCCATGCTCGGTGCGGGCGGCGAACTGGGCGGCGGTGGCGCTCAGGGACAGCCCCCCATGGCCCTCCCAGCCATGCCGCCGGCTCAGCTCCTGGCGGATGCGCTCGGCAGTGTCTGGCAGGGGCCCGAAGAGCCCCTGGGTGCCCTGCAGCTCCACCAGGGCCTCCCCCAGCCGCAGCAGCTGCCCCTGGGGGGTCCACTGCTGCAGGAAGTCCCCCAGGGAGACCTGGGCCTCCCACCAGACCTGGGGGGCCGGGTCCAGCACCCGCAGGCTCGGCAGGGTCCGCAGGGCCTGGTCCAGCGGCAGGCCCGGCGCCAGGCCCTCGGCGCGGCCCAGGCGGTTCACAAACCAGAGGCTGGGGGTGCGGGGCGTCTCCGGGTTCAGGAAGGCCAGGGGCCGCTCCCGCAGGGCCCCATCCCGCCCGCAGGCCAGCTGGAACGGCAGCTCAGGAACCCACATCGCCAGCACCAGAACCTCCAGAGGGGATCCAAGTATGGCGAAAATTTAGCGAAATACAACCTGCGATTTTAAAACTACCTGGTTAGGGGGCCTAGTTCATCCCGTCCCCGCCCCCTCCAGCCATCTCCGAACCTGCGCATACACTTCCGGCCGGGTCAGCAGGTCCAGGTGGCCCAGGCCTTGGCCGGTCCAGGTTTGGTTCTCAGGAAAGGCCAGGTCGTGCTGGGGGTCCGGGTGACGGCCGAGGGCGCTGTCCACGGAGACGAGGCCGTCGCCCCACAGGCGGCCCTTCCAGGAGTCGGCATCCGCTCCCGCTGTCCCCGCCACGGCGCAGCAGCGCACCCCGGCGGGAAGGGGCACCGGCACGCGCCGGTCCTTGCCCTCGGCGTGGGGGTCCTGGCCCTGCCAGTCCGCCTCCAGGAGGTTGCCGTAGCGCAGGTCGGTGATGCCGGCGCTGCGGACCTTGCCCAGGCGCGCCAAGGGGCTGGCGAAAGGGCTGGCCTCCAGGACCCGCTCGAACCAGTGCCCCCACCGCTCCAGGGGGGCCCCATGGTGGGGGGTGCCCAGGAAGACGAGGTGGCGCAGGGTGGCTGGCCAGGCCAGCCCGGCCACCTGGGCCTGGTGGCAGGCGCTGCGGGCCACCAGACCGCCCATGCTGTGGGCGAGGAGGTCCAGGCGGGCCACAGGCTCCGGCCACTGGGTGAGCAGGGTCTCCAGCAGGTCGGCCAGGGCCTTCCCATTGGTGGAGATGTGCAGGCCCGTGTTGTAGCGCAGGTAGAGCACCGTGCAGCCCAGGTCCCGGGCCAGGGCCACCCCGTGATCGAACCCACTCTGGCCCCACTGCCGCTCGTTGTGGCACAGCCCATGAATCAGAACCAGCAGGTGGGTGCCAGGCTTGGGTAGGGCGGCGCGAAGGGCGGCGGCCTCCAAGACCAGGGGCAGGCCCGCGTGGTACAGGCGCATGGGCGTGGCCAGGGGGTTGCCTGTGGCGGCGAGGTGATCACCCAGCACGCCGTTCAGGGCCGCCAGCAGGGTCTCGCGCTGGGGCGAGGGCAGCGGTGCCCCCTCCAGCGTGTCCAGGGGCGCCAGGGCCGCCTCCACCCCAAGGCCCACGGTCCGGGTCAGGGCGCGGATGGTCCCATAGACCAGCCCACTGAGGCCCCGGCCCCCCACCGCATGGCGGGGCTTGCCCGCCGACAGCGGATGCTGGATGCCCTCGTGCATGGACTCCACCAGGTCGGTCACGCCGACAGTCCCCTCCACAGCCAGCCGTGCCAGCCCACGCAGGTCCGAGGAAACAGCACGGAGGTAGGGAATCATCTGCGGGAATGATCCGCTGGTTCCGGCGGGGGACGAAGCCAAAAAAAAGGGAGGCCGGAGCCTCCCCTTCTTTATGTTTGGGCCCAAGGCTAGAAGAGAATCTTCACGCCCAGGTTGTAGCGGCGGGGCGGAATCCAGCCGTAGGCTTCGCCCACGGCCTTCCCGCTCACGGGGAAGTTGCTGACCGCGGCGAGGTCCGTCACCGACTGCCGGTTGAAGAAGTTGAAGACATCCAGGCTGACGGAAGGCCTGATCTTGCCGAAGGCCTTGAAGTCGAACTGGACGTGGACATCCATCGTGTCGTAGCGGGGACTCATGGCGGAGCCCAGGGTCTCGGTGTTGATGAGGTTGGCGTCCGTGGGCGGCTTCACCAGGAGGCGGGTCGAGAGGATCTGGGCGTTCGAGGTGTAGTGGTAGCCGGAGACCACGTTGTAGGTGGCACCGATCAGCAGGCCGCTGTCCCACTTGTAGTAGCCGTAGCCCTTGCCCATCCAGTCCACGGAGCCCTCGAGGGCGCCGTTGTTGTAGGCCAGGCGGGGGTCGAAGCGGGCCAGGTCACCCTGGAAGTCGGCATTGCCAGAGCTGTTGGTGTTGCCGGTGGCCCGGGTGCGCGTGTAGGTGGCAAAGCCGCCCCAGTGATCCGAGTACTTCTTGGTCAGCGTCAGGTCGAAGCTGTTGAAGACGCGGAAGCCGCCGGGGAGGTTGGCCAGCACGAAGTTGAGGGTGCCGGCGTTCACGCGGGCCACGTTCTGGGCCCCCGTGAAGCCACCGCCCGCAAAGTAGCTGGGATCGATGACCAGGCCGCGGAAGGCCGCCACGGCCTTGGCAATGCCAGCCGCCGTGTTGCCGTTGGCGAGGGTCCAGATCGAGCGGGCCTCAGCCTCCAGCGCACTGGCATCGGTGTAGAGGGTGGGATCCCAGTCCTCGACGATGTCGAAGTCCCGGCGGTAGGTGTAGGTGCCTTCGATGGACCAGTTGTTGCCGAAGTCCCGAGCCAGGCCGACCCGCAGCTCGTCGGTCTTGGGGAGCTTGAAGCTATCGGCGAAGACCGCGTCCACGACCTTGCTGCCGCCGCGGGTGTTTTCCGTCACCCACACACCGCCGATGCGGATGTCCTCGGTCTGCACCGAGCTGGTGAGGCTGCCGGTGAAGCGCACCATGTCCAGCTTGATGGGATCGATGTAGCGGCCGGCATAGGCGTAGGCCTTGGTGCGGCCATCACCGTTCACATCCCAGGTCAGGCCGATGCGGGGTGCCCAGTTGAGGCCGGTCTTGAAGAGGCTCTGGCCGTTGTCAGCCTTGTACTCGTAGCTGTCGAAGCGAATGCCAGGGGTGAAGGTGAAGTGGTCGATCTGCCAGGAGTCCTGGACATAGCCGCCCTGGGTCTCCAGCTTGGGCACCGAGGTGGCCTGGGAGGCCAGAGCCCGGCGGTAGCCGTAGTAGCCAAGGTAGGGACGGGCAGGATCGTAGAGCTCATTGAACCGGTAGGCACCCAGCTCGGTCTGATCCACCGTGCCGTCGTGGTTGGTGTCCAGCAGGGTCTTCACGGTGGCGTAGGCGCTCTGGTTGTTGATGGCGGAGACCATGCGGCTGCCGGTGCCCGGGACGAAGCCGTTGTAGTTCAGGTTGGCGTAGGCGAAGGTGGGTCCGCCGTTGGCGGCCACGTTGCCCACTGCGCTGAGGTTGTCGTAGAAGGAGCCCCCGGAGATGAAGATGGACTGGGCGAGCTGAGACTTGCCCGTCTGCAGGCCCAGCTTCAGGGTGTGGGTGCCAGCTCCGTCGAAGAGATAGGTCAGGTCCACCCGGCCATTGTCGACCGTGTACTTGCGGCCCGTGCCGGCGGAGCTGTTGCCGAAGGAGCGCTGAATGGCTGGCACGGCGCCAGCGGTGTTGTCCGTCTCCAGGGTGATGTTGGGGCCAGCAGAGGAGTAGGCGGCCAGGGTCGTGTCAGCTTCCTCATGGCGCAGGAAGCGGGCGTCCAGGATCCACTTGGACTCCTGCCAGGTGTAGGACAGGTTGTAGTTGTTGCCGCCCCGCTCCGTCTGGGTGGCCCAGAAGGTGGGCGTGACCGGGTTGCTGAGGTTGTTGAACTTGCCTGGGTTGCGACTGACGCCCGCTACCACGGTGTGGCCGGGGGCGGGGGCGTAGGTCAGCTTGAAGAAGTAGCGCTGCTCGTCGTTGATCGTGGCAGTCCGGGTCTCTCCGGGCGTCAGGGTGGCGGTGGGATCCACGGTGATCTCGCCGGTCTCCTTGACCTTCTGGGCCGAGGCCACGAACCAGAGGGTGTCCTTCAGGATCGGGCCAGAGTAGAAGAGGGTCTGGTCCAGGAGCTGGGAGGGCACCACCGTGAGGCGGTTGATGCCGACCTTGCTCCACATGGAGGAGCTGCGGTAGGCGGTGGTGAGGCCGCCGGTGTACTCGTTGGAGCCGGAGATGGTGGTCACGTTGGAGAACAGGCCGGCGCGGGCGGTGTACTCCGCCGTGATGGCGCCGGTCTTGATGTCCTGGGTGGAGATGAGCTCCGGGGCGATGGTGGTGCGGTAGGTGCCAGCCTCGGGGCTGGTCACGTCCACGCCGTCCACCATGTAGGTGTTGTTGCGGGCACCGTTGTTGCCGAAGTTATCGCGGTTCAGGCCGGCCGCCAGGGAGGGGTTGCCACCCACACTGATGACACCGGGGGCCAGGGTGATGGTGGCCAGCTGGTTGCGGGCAATGGGCAGGCTGGAGAGCTCTTCCTGGGTGATCTGGGTGCCGGCCGTGATGGTGGACATGTCCACCGCAGAGACCGAGCTGACCACTTCCACGATGGCCGCCCCGACGGGGGCGATCCGGGCGTTCACGCTCTGGGTCTGGTCCACCAGCACGTCCACCTTCTCGATGGTGGCGGCCTGGTGGTCCTTGGCCGTGACGGTGATCTTGAAGCGGCCAGGGGTCAGGCGCAGGAAGCGGGCCTTGCCCTGGGCGTCCGTGACCTCGGAGCGGGCACCACCGATCTGGGTGGCGCTGGAGATCGTGACCACGGCGCCCGCAACAGGAGCGCCTGCGGTGCTGTTCACAGTGACGGCGATGCCACCGTCACCAGCGGCGGTGAGCGTAGCGCCCATCGCCACAAGGAGGGCCGTTGTGCGGGCCATCCTGGAGGGTGAGAGGTACATGAGGGACTCCTTCATGAGGAGCGGCGGTCGCCGCTGATTCGGGGGGGGGGTGTTACTGATTGAGACTCAGTGTCACTGGATGGACTGTGGGGGACCAAGTGACGAAATAATAGTCGAGGTTCCCATTTCGTCCATTTATTTCTTAAGCGATTTTATATATCAAAAGACGATATCTATACATTACTTGCGAGTCGCCAGAGACCATATCCGACCCCTAAGGCAATAAATGCGAGGTCCTTGGCCGTGGTGCTTGCCCTGCAACGACAGCTAGGCCCCGGGGGTCCCAGAGGCATCAACAGCAGCACAGGCAGCGCAAGAGGGACTCCAGAGCGAGTGGGCAGACGGCCCGACACACCCATCTTCCGTTCAGAAGAGAGATTGTCAATACATAAAATCGAATCACTTAAGAATTAATCAGAGCGAAGCTCACACCGCAAACCGCTGCGCGGTTTGCGGTGTGGCGAACATAGACTCGGAGCCGAAGCCGCAGCTACATCTGAAACCGGTGGGTGCACTCCACCCAGCTCTCGGACCCATCCCGATACTTCTCGCGCTTCCAGATGGGCACGCGCTGCTTGATCTCGTCCATGACCCAGGCGGCGGCCTGAAAGCTCTCGGCGCGGTGGGCGCTGCTGGTGGCCACGATGACAGCCGCCTCGGTGAGGGGCACCACACCGAGGCGGTGGTGGATGGCACAGCGGGTGAGGCCGTAGCGCTCGATGGCCTTCTCCCGCAG
>CAIMFT010000157.1 GCA_903840385.1 uncultured Holophagaceae bacterium | reverse complement strand
GGTCTGGTGGCCTTCAACTCCATCTTCCAGGTGCTCTTCTTCAGCGTGTACGCCTGGTTCTTCGCCACGATTCTGCCCGCCAAGCTGGGCCTCCAGGGCGCGGTGGTCAACATCACCATCGGTCAGATCGCCCAGAGCGTCTTCATCTACCTGGGCGTGCCCTTCATTGCCGGCTTCCTGACCCGCTTCGTGCTGGGCAAGCTCAAGGGCCTGGACTGGTACCACCGGGTCTTCGTGCCGCGGATCAGCCCCCTCACGCTCATCGCGCTGCTCTTCACCATCGTGGTGATGTTCAGCCTCAAGGGCGACACCATCGTGAAGCTGCCCTTGGATGTGCTGCGCATCGCCCTGCCCCTGCTCATCTACTTCGTGGTGATGTTCCTGGTGAGCTTCTGGCTGTCCAAGGTGGCCGGGGCCGATTATCCGCAGAGCGCCACCCTGAGCTTCACCGCCGCCTCCAACAACTTTGAGCTGGCCATCGCCGTGGCCGTGGCCACCTTCGGCATCGCCCATGGGGCGGCCTTCGCAGCGGTCATCGGACCCCTGGTGGAGGTGCCGGTGCTCATCAGCCTGGTCTCCGTGGCCTTTTGGCTGAAGGCCAAGTGGTTTGGGGGCGAACCCAAGGAAGGCCAGGCATGACCTCCATCCTGTTCCTTTGTGTGGCCAACAGCGCCCGCTCCCAGATGGGCGAGGGCCTGGCTCGACAGCTCTTCCCCGGCCTCCGCATCCAGAGTGCCGGCAGCCGTCCCAGCCACGTGAACCCCTATGCCATTGCGGTGCTGGCGGAACAGGGCATCGACGCCACCGCCCACACCTCCAAGAGCGTCCAGGAGATCGACCCGGCCACGGTGGACCTGGTCATCACGCTGTGCGCCGAAGAGGTCTGTCCCCTCTTCCTGGGGAAGGCTGAGCGCCTGCACTGGCCCATCCCCGATCCCGCCAGCGATGATCCCAGCCTGACCCCCGATGATCTGCTACTGCGCTTCCGGGCCGGCCGGGACGAGATCCGCCAGCGCCTCCAGCAGTTGCAGGCGGAGCGCGGCTGGTGACGACCGAGCTGCTCAGGGCTTGAAGGTTCGAGCCTGATCCCCTCGCAGCAGCTCAGCCAGCCCCAGCAGGCCATCCTCCAGGTACTTCACGTCGAAGCCCTGGGTCTTCAGGTAGGCCATGGCCAGCGCCGAGCGGTCCTTGTGGGGACAGGCCGTCACGATGAGCTTGGTGCGGTCCAGCTCTTTCAGGCGCTTGGGCAGCTCATTCAGGGGGATGTGCAGACCGAAGCCCATGCGCCAGACGGCGTGCTCTTCCTTGAAGCGGATATCCACCAGCACCGCCTTCTTCTCCTGAAGCAGCTTCACCAGCTCCTTGCTGCCGATCTTCATGTCGCGCCGCTCGGCGTAGTCGAAGTCGAGCAGGTACTGCTCCAGGGTGAACAGGGGCGCATCCTGAGCCTGCAGGGGGCTGCCCAAGGTGAGGACTGCGAGCAGGGGAAGGGCGGTTCGCATGGCGGTCCTCCGCAGGAGCGTGGGCATGGCGATGTGGTGGCTGAAGGTTGCCCTCAAACCTGGAGGCGGGCCTGCCACGCCAGGGTCAGCACCCACAGCGCGCATCCCGTCAGTAGCAGGCCCATGGCCTTGGGCAGCCAGCGGCCCAGGACCTGGGAGAAGTGGCTCTCGGCATACTTGCTGGCCCAGCCGGAGGAGGCGCCCGCCAGGAGCAGCAGCAGTCCATGGCCCAGCGCATAGGTGAACAGCAGCACCCCACCCCACAGCACCTTCTTCTGGAGGGCCACGAGGGTGAGCACCGCCGCCAGGGCAGGGGTGGCACAGGGTGCGGAGAGGGTGCCGGTCAGGGCTCCCAGGGCCAAGGCGCCCAGCAGCCCTGCACCGTGGAAGCGCTTTGGGTCATAGGTGGGTGTGGGCAGGTTGTAGAGGCCCAGCAGGTGCAGGCCGATGGCCAGCAGGATGAACCCCAGGAGCGCCTTCCAGCCCCAGCCGAGGTCGCCCAGGAGGCTGCCGGTCAGGGCAGCGATGAGGCCCAACACCGTGAAGGCCAGGGCCAGACCCAGCACAAACACAGCCGACAGCAGCACGGGATGGTGTCGACCTTCCCGGGTACCCCCGGCAAACCCCACCACCAGCGGCGCCGCCACCAGCACGCAGGGATTGGCCGAGGTGAGCAGTCCGCCCAGAAAGACCAGGCCCAGCTGCTGGTAGGCCGGGGCCTGAGCGACCAGATCCGCCAGGCGACCGATCCAGCCGTCCATCACTTCAGTCCGACTTTGGCCAGGGCAGCAAGGAACTCATCTTTGGGCCAGTAGCCGATGTGGCGGGCGACTTCCTTGCCGCTGGGAGCGAACACCACCTGGGTGGGCATGACCATGATCTTGTGGGCCTGGGCTTCCCGGGCGTACTGGGTGACATAGAAGTTGCGGATCAGGGCGCGGCTGCCAAACCGCTGCTGAAGGTCGGCGAGAACGGGCTGCATCTTTACGCAGGGAATGCAGGTGGGGCCGCCGAACTCGATCACGGTCCACTTCTGCGCTGCGAGGATCTGGGTGAGCCCGGCGGGATCAAGGGCGGGCACGGTCCCTTCGGCGGCCATTGATAAGCCACCGAGGGCGGCCAGGATGAGAAGGCGAGGAAGAGACATGGGAGCTCCGTGTGAGGGTCAGGGCCAGAGGTGGAACCGCCTCAGGCCTTGATCAGCTCCAGGATTTCGTCCGTGCTCGCCACGCGCCCCTGGAACTTGAGCTGGCCTTCCACCGCAAGCGCTGGCGTGCTGAGGACGCCTCGGCTGACCATGGCGGCGTAGTCGGATATCTTCACCACCTCGTGGCTCCCGCCGGACTTCTCGACAGCCTCCTTGGCGTGCTTCTCCATGGTCTGGCACTTCAGGCAGCCGGGACCGAAGACTTCGATGAGCATGGGAGCTCCTAGAGGATGGCGTTGAAGAGGTAGCCCACCAGCAGGATGCCGATGGACACGACACTGACGAAGGTGGCGATGAGGCGGGGCCGCATCACCTTGCTGAGGATGATGGTCTCGGGCAGCGACAGTCCGATGACGGCCATCATGAAGGCCAGGGTGGAGCCGAGGGCCGCACCCTTGCCCAGCAGAGCTTCCACGATGGGCATGACGCCTGCAGCGTTGGAGTAGAGCGGCACACCGATGAGCACCGCCAGGGGCACGCTGTACCAGTGGCTCTTGCCCAGCAGGCTCGCCATGAAGCTCTCAGGCACATAGCCGTGGATGAAGGCGCCCACGGCGATGCCCGCCAGGATGTAGGGCCAGACCTTGCCGACGATCTCCTGCACACCCTGCACCGCCAGATCGAGGCGGGCGGGAAGCGTGGGGGTGGCCTCCTCAAGCTCGCCCATGGCGGGGCCCTTCAACGCATCCTGCACCCAGCCCTCCAGGTAGCGCTCCATCTTCAGCTGCCCAATGATCAGGCCCGACGTGAAGGCGATGGCCAGGCCCGTCCCGGCATAGATGGCAGCGATCTTCCAGCCGAACATCGCGAAGAGCATGCCCAGGGCGACTTCGTTGATCATGGGCGCGGCCACCAGGAAGCTGAAGGTCACGCCGAGGGGTACGCCGGCGCGTAGGAAGCCGATGAACAGTGGCACCGCCGAGCAGGAGCAGAAGGGCGTGACGATGCCGAAGAGTGAGGCCAGGGCATTGCCGAGGCCGGGGCGTCGCCTGGAGAGGGCATCCCGCACCCGGGTCGGGTTCACGAAGGTCTGGATGAACGTGACGATGAAGACCACCAGCGTCAGGAGCAGCAGCACCTTGGGGGTGTCGTAGAGCAGGAAGGCAACGGCCTCCCCCAGGTGCGACTTGGGGGTGAGGCCCAGGAGACGGAACGCGAGCCACTCGGATGCGGCATGGTTCACGGCATAGAGGAAGACCCACAGGGGCAGAGCCAGCAGCAGCCAGCCGCCACGCCGGAAGGCGGAGGGCTGAGTGAATCCTTCAGACACGAGTCACCCCATGTTCTGCCGGGACTTCCTGCGGGGTCTTGGCGCAGACCACAGAGATGGCCATGGCCTTTACGGCCTCGGCACGGAGGCGGTCCCGCTGCACCTCGGGGAGTGCGGCCGCCTCGCCGAGGAGCCCTCTGAGAAAGAGCGAGGCCTGGTCCTGCGGGATGAGGGACATGAACACCCAGCGACCGTCCTTCCGCTCGACCACGAAGCCCGCCCGCCGCAGCTCCCGCAGGGCCTCGGACACCGAGGACTGAGGTACCTGCAGGGTCTCGGCGATCTGGCAGACGCACAGCTCCCCGGGCTCGAGGAGGGACAGGACACGGAGGCGCAGGGGATGAGCGACGGCCTTCAGGCGTTCGACCAGGGTTCGCAGCTCGTCAGCCATGATGGTTCCCTCCCGCTGGAATCCCCGGGCACCGGGGGACTAGGCTGAGTATATATCGGAAAATATCGAAATGTCATTATTGGGAATCATTTTCCCCCCCGTAGCCTTCCTGGCGAGGGCGTAAGCCCCCGCCAGGAAGGCTATTCAGGGCCTCCTGCGGTAGGATCAAACCACACCACAAGGGACTTCCATGCGCATCGGCATCCTGGGATATGGCCGCTTTGGCTGTGCGCTCGGCGCCCTGCTGGTGGAAGCTGGCCATGCCTACCGGGCCTGGGATCCTGTGGCGGAGGTTCCCGCCGACTGTCGCGCCGCCAGCCTGCAGGACCTGGCTGCCACCCAGGACATCCTGGTGCTGGCCGTACCGGTGCCGGCGCTGGAGCCGGTCCTACGCCAGCTCACACCCCTGCTCCGACCTGAGCAGCTCGTCCTGGATGTGGGCAGCGTCAAGGCCGGGCCCTGCGCCCTGCTGGATCGCTACCTCGGGGCCACCGTTCCCCACGCCGGCACCCACCCCCTCTTCGGGCCCGTGAGCCTGGCCCGGGCCGAGCGTCCCCTGCGGGTGGTGCTCTGTCCCTCGACGCTTCATCCTGCTGCGGCGGACCAGGTGCAGTCCCTCTTCCAGGGGCTGGGCTGCGAGGTGCTGCGCCAGAGCCCCGAGGACCATGACCGCATCATGGCCACCACCCATGCCCTCACCTTCTTCATCGCCAAGGGCCTGCTGGCCGTGGGCGCAGGGGCAGAGCTACCCTTCACGCCCCCCTCCTTCCACGCCATCGCCCACACCCTGGAGTCCGTGCAGGAGGATGCGGGCCACCTTTTCGCTGTCCTGCAGAACCAGAACCCCTTCGCCGCCGGGGCCCGCGAGGGTCTGCTGGAGGCCCTGGGTGCCATCCACACCAGCCTGGCGGAGGCGGTGGAGACCGGGGACGAGGAGCGACTTTCCATCCCTGACCTGGGGACGCGGTCTCCGGTGTTGCAGGAGGCCCGGGATCACATCGACGCCCTGGACCAGGAGCTGGTGGCCCTGCTGGCGCGCCGCACGGAGTTGGGCCTGCGAGCAGGCCGCGCCAAGGCTGAGCTGGGTCTGCCCATCCATGACCCTGAGCGCGAAGCCGCCCAGCTGAAGGCCCGCCGTAACTGGGCCGATGCGGCCGGCCTCGATGCTGCCGGCGTCGAAGAAGTCTTCCGCGCCGTCCTCCGAGCCAGCCGCACAGCCCAGGGGAAGTAAAGGCTAGAGCATGAACCACGAAGACAGGAAGACCACGAACAAAGAGGGTCACTCTTCTTCGTGGTCTTCGTGGTCTTCGTGGTGAAAATTTCTCTTAGGCGCCGAAGCGCTTGGAGACCTCAGACCACTTGATGTTCTCGACGAAGGTCTCGATGTACTTGGCACGAGCAATTCCGTAGTCGACCATGAACGCGTGCTCCCAGCTGTCCAGGACCACCAGCAGGTCCTGCTCGATGGGCAGGCCCAGGTGGTGCTCAGCGACGAAGTAGGTGTGCAGCTTGCCGTCGCGGCGGTTGCGGGTGAGCAGGGCCCAGCCGGGGCCGCCCATGGCCGTGGCCTTCAGGTCGGCGATGACCTTGTCCTGGCCGCCGGCGGCGTCGAAGGCGGCCTTGAGGCCAGCGCTCACGTCGCTGTCAGCGCCGAGGTTCTCGAAGTAGAGCTCGTGCAGGAAGGAGCCGTTGAAGGCCACGGACTCGCGGCGCTTCAGCTCGCTGAACTCGTTGAACGAGTAGTTGGGCTTGGTGTTGTCCACCGTGGTCAGGCGCTCCTCGATCTCGTTGAGCTTGCCGACGTAGCCCTTGTAGAGGGTGAAGTGCTGGTCCAGCTGGGCATCGCTGAGGCCCTTGACGGCGCCACCCTTGAGGTGGTCATAGCTCTTGGCGGTGTAGGCCATGGAAGTTCTCCTTGGAAGCGCAGGGCGCTG
>CAIMFT010000156.1 GCA_903840385.1 uncultured Holophagaceae bacterium | reverse complement strand
GGCTGGCTGGGCAAGAAGAGCGGCCGCGGCTTCTACGACTACGCCAAGGCCTGATTGCAACGAAAGTCTGGTATCGCTAGCCTGAGACCAGAGCCCAGGAGAACCCATGCCCGTTGTCAGCCCTGCTCAATACACCAAGATGCTCGAGATCGCCAAGCGCGAGCACTACGCCTTCCCCGCCTTCAACGTCACCTCCACGGAGACCGCCAACGCGGTGCTGCTGGGGCTGAAGACCGCCAAGGCTGACGGCATCATCCAGATCTCCACCGGCGGCGCCGAGTTCATGTCGGGGCTGGGCGTGAAGAGCATGGCCCAGGGCGCCATTGCCCTGGCGGACTATGTGCGGTTCATGGCCGAGAATTACGACGTGAACATCGCCCTGCACACCGACCACTGCCACCCCAAGTACCTCGAGACTTTTGTCCTCCCGCTGATCGCGGAGACCGAGCGCCGCCGGGCCCTCGGCCAGCCCAACCTCTACAACGCCCACATGTTCGATGGCAGCGAGCTGCCCCTGGCCGAGAACATCGCCAAGTCCTTGGAGCTGCTCAAGCGCTGCGCCGCCAGTGACATCATCCTGGAAGTGGAGATCGGCGTGGTGGGCGGCGAAGAGGACGGCCACGACACCAGCCACCTGGGCAAAGAGAAGCTCTACACCACCCCCGAGGACATGGTGGCAGTGCACCAGGGCTTGGCCCCCATCGGCCCCTACATGCTGGCCGCCACCTTCGGCAATGTGCATGGTGTCTACAAGCCCGGCAACGTGGTGCTCAAGCCCTCCATCCTGCGGGACGGCCAGGCCGCCATCGCCAGCGCCTGCGGCGGGGCCAACTCCCTCCTGGTCTTCCACGGCGGGTCCGGCTCCAGCCTCCAGGAGATCCACGAGACCCTGGACTACGGTGTCATCAAGATGAACATCGACACGGACACCCAGTACGCCTTCACCCGTGCCATCGCCGACCACATGTTCA
Source organism: uncultured Holophagaceae bacterium (assembly GCA_903840385.1). Classification (GTDB taxonomy): domain Bacteria; phylum Acidobacteriota; class Holophagae; order Holophagales; family Holophagaceae; genus Geothrix. The sequence goes on along the minus strand of CAIMFT010000156.1, from coordinate 5,254 downwards.
AGAACTACGACGGCGTCCTCAAGGTGGATGGCGAGGTGGGCAACAAGAAGACCTACGACCCCCGCCCCTACATGAAGAAGGCCGAGCAGAACATGGCCGACCGCGTCATCCGCGCCTGCAGCGACCTCCGCTGCGCGGGGAAGGCGCTGGGACGGATCTGAGCGGTCAGGCTGCCCGGAATGCTGCGCATTCCGGGATAGAAAACGGCGCCAAGGCGCCGTTTTTCTTTTCTTGTTTTTCGTTTTTTCCATCTCGGAAGGCGCAGCCTTCCGAGCCCCCCACCTATTTCAGCGGGTGTTCCAGGAAAGTGATTCCCGGGCACTTCTCGGCGGTGGTCCGGCGCTGCCAGTCGTTTTCGAAGAGGATGGCGGGGTTGCCCTCCACGTCTTCGACCAGCTCCCCCCAGAAGCGGCTGGGCTCGGGCCACCCGCCCTGGAGCCAGCGGGCCAGCTGGAAGCTGCGGGGCTCCAGCAGCACGGGGCAGGCGTATTCCTCCTTGAGGCGGTGCTGGAGCACTTCGAACTGCAGGCGGCCGATGGCGCCGAGGATGGGCAGCGGTGCGCCCCCCTTGGGCCAGAAGACCTGCACCACGCCCTCTTCTGCGATCTGGCTGAGGCCCTTGAGGAAGCCCTTGCGGGCGCCGGGGTCCGCCAGGCGCACGGACACGAACTGCTCGGGAGAGAAGCGCGGCACCGCATGGAACTCCACGGGACCGGCGGCGCTGAGGACGTCCCCGATGCGGAACAGGCCGGGATTGATGAGGCCCAGGATGTCGCCCGGGTAGGCCTCGTCCACGATCTGCCGCTCCCGGCCGAAGAACATGTGGGGGTAGTTCAGCTTGATAGACTTCTTCTCCCGCACGTGGAGGGCGTCCATGCCCCGCTCAAAGCGGCCAGAGACGATGCGGGCGAAGGCCACCCGGTCCCGGTGGGCCTTGTTCATGTTGGCCTGGACCTTGAACACGAAGGCGGTGAAGGGCTGCTCTGGATCCACCATGCCGCCGTTCATGAGGGGCCGGGGGCCCGGGGCCGGGGCCAGCTCCAGGAACTCCTCCAGGAACTCCGCCACGCCGAAGTTGTTAACCGCAGAGCCGAAGAACATGGGGGACTGCTCACCCCGCAGGAAGGCCTCGCGGTCAAAGGGGGGCAGCACATGCACCATGAGGTCCACGTCGTCCTTCAGCTGCTGCAGCTCCGCCGGCGTGAGGAGGGCGGCGATCTCGGGGTCGTCCAGCCCACCCTGCCCCGCCACCCGGGCCTTCCGCCCGGCCTTCATGCGCTCGAAGACCTGGATCTGGCCTGTGGCGCGGACATAGACACCCTTGAACTCCGGCCCGCTGCCGATGGGCCAGGTCATGGGCACCGCATGGAGGCCGAACAGCTCCTCCACCTCGTCGATGAGCTCGATGGGATCGCGGCCTGGCCGGTCCAGCTTGTTCACGAAGGTGAAGATAGGGAGCTTGCGCTCGCTGGCGACCCGGAACAGCTTCTTGGTCTGCTCTTCCACGCCCTTGGCGCAGTCCAGGAGCATCACCACGGCGTCGGCGGCGGTGAGGGCCCGGTAGGTGTCTTCGCTGAAGTCCTGGTGGCCAGGCGTGTCCAGCAGGTTGATGGCCTTGCCCTCGTACTCGAACTGCATGGCGGCGGAGGTGACGCTGATGCCGCGCTCCTGCTCGATGCTCATCCAGTCGGAGTGGGCTGCGGCACCGCCCTCCCGGGCCTTCACGGAGCCCGCCCGGTCGATGGCCCCCCCATACAGCAGCAGCTTCTCCGTCAGCGTGGTCTTGCCGGCATCGGGGTGGCTGATGATGGCGAAGGTGCGCCGCCGCTGGATTTCCTCGGGAAGGGACATGGGGCTTCCGAACATAGAAAGGCGCGGCGGATGCCGCGCCTCTTCATTGTCAGGGTTGTGGCCCTAAGACTCAACCCTGAGAGGCCAGCCGCCGCTGAATCTCCGCTGCGTCCACGTCCTCAATATGTGTGGCGATCCACCAGTTGTTCCCCCAGGGATCCTGCACTCCAGCGTTGCGGTCACCGTAGAACTGATCCGCAGGCTCCAGGAGGCTCAGGCCCCCGGCCTCCAGGGCCGCTTCGTAGGTGGCATCGGTGTCCGGCACGTAGAGGTAGAGGCCGGTGGGCATGGGCGTCCAGGGCTCTTTGGCCTGCGCCACCCGCACCCGGGAGTCGCCGATCTGGACCTCCGCATGGGCGATGGTCCCATCCGGCCGTAGGACCCGGCTCTGCTCCACCGCATCAAAGGCATTTTCAAGAAAGGCCAGGAAGGCCAACGCATTGGGCACCACCAGGTAGGGCGTGACCGTGTGGTACCCCGGGGGAATGGGTTGGACCAATTTTCTCTCCTTTATTCACTCCAAAAGGGCGCATTCGCGCCCTTTTGGAGACGGGAAAAGCCTACTTGGTAATGCCGACCTGACTGAGCATCCAGGCGGTCTCGAAGGCCTTGTCCTTCAGGGCATCGTAGCGCCCTGAGGCGCCGCCGTGACCGGCGGGCTCCATCTTCATCTTGAGCAGCAGGGGCGTGGTGTCGGCCTTGAGGGTGCGGAGCTTGGCCACGTACTTGGCGGGCTCCCAGTACATCACCTGGCTGTCGTTGAAGCTGCTGGTGACCAGGATGGCCGGGTAGGCCTTCTTCACCAGGTTGTCGTAGGGGCTGTAGGCCCGCATGGCGTCGAAGGCGGGCTTCTCGTTGGGGTTGCCCCACTCCAGGTACTCGCCCACGGTGAGCGGCAGGCTGGCGTCCAGCATGGTGTTCATGACATCCACAAAGGGCACGGCGCTGTGGACGGCCTTGAAGAGGTCGGGGCGCAGGTTGGTGACGGCGCCCATGAGCAGGCCCCCGGCGCTGCCCCCCTCGATGACCAGGCGGTCCTTGGCGGTCCACTTGTCCTGCACCAGGAACTCGGCGGCATCGATGAAGTCGGTAAAGGTGTTCATCTTCTTCAGGAGCATGCCGTCGTCATGCCAGGCCTCGCCCAGCTCGTTGCCACCGCGGATGTGGGCGATGGCGTAGACCATGCCCCGGTCCAGCAGGCTGAGGCGGGGGCTGGAGAAGGCCGGAGGCGTCCCATACCCATAGGAGCCATAGGCGTAGAGGAAGAGCGGTGCAGTCCCATCCCGCTTGACGCCCTTGCGGTAGACCAGGGACACCGGCACCTTCACGCCATCCCGGGCCGTGGCCCACAGGCGCTCAGTGGTGTACTGGGCCTTGTCATAGCCGCCCAGGACCTCGGTCTCCTTTAGCAGGGTCTGCTTGCCGGAGGCCAGGTCGCAGTCGTAGATGCTCTGGGGCGTGACCATGGACTGGTAGTTGAAGCGGTAGGTCTTGGAGGTGTACTCGGGGGTCCCCCCTGGGAAGGCCGCATAGATGCTCTCCGGGAAGGCCACATCCCGCCAGGTGCCGCTCTTGAGGTCCTGGATCCGGAACTGGGTCAGGCCCTCGCGCTGCTGCACCACCACCAGGAAGTCGCGGAAGAGGTCGACGCCCTGGATGAGTGCGTCGGGACGATGCGCCACGAAGGGCTTCCAGTGGGAGAGGTCCGGCGTTGCCGCCGGGGCGGTGACCAGACGGAAGTTCTTGGCGTCCCGGTTGGTGCGGATGTAGAAGATGCCCTCCCGGTGGTCGAAGTCGTACTTGTGGCCCTTCTGACGGGGCAACAGCACCTTGAAGGCACCCAGGGGCTTGGCGGCCGCCAGATAGCGCGCCTCCCAGGTGTCCGTGGACTGGAGCTCCACCTGCAGGTACTTGCGGTCCCGGGTGCGGTCAATCCTGACTTCGAACAGCTCGTCTTTCTCCTCGAAGACCAGGACCGGCTTGCCGGCCTTCAGGTCCAGGCGCCAGAGTTGGTTCGAGCGCTTGGTGACATCGTCCTCGGTGACGAAGAAGACGTGTTTGGCGTCCGCGGCCCAGGTGAAGCCGGTCACCCGCTCAGCCAGGGGGCCACTCACCTTGCCCGTGGCCAGGTCCTTGGTGAAGAGGCGGTACTGGCGGAAGCCCGTGTCGTCCGTGCTGTAGAGGAGGGTGCGCTCATCATCGCTGACCGACATGCCACCGAGGCTGAGGAACGCCAGGCCCTTGGCCAGCTCATTCTGGTCCAGCAGGACCTCCTCGGCAGCCTTGGGGTCATCGGCGCCGCTCTTGGCGGCCTTACGCCGGCACTGGATGGGGTACTGCTTCCCCTCCTCGGTGCGCGAGTAGTAGAAGTAGGCGCCGCGGCGCACCGGGACGCTCAGGTCCGTCTGCTTGATGCGCCCCAGCATCTCCTTGTAGAGGGCCTCGGAGAAGGGTTTGAGGTCGGCGGTCATGGCCTCGGTGTAGGCGTTCTCGGCGTTCAGGTAGGCCACCACCTCGGGGCTGGTCTTTTCCCGGAGCCAGAACCAGGGATCGCTCACGGACTCACCGTGCCAGACGCTCACATGGGGCTTCTGGGGGGCGACGGGAGGCTGGGGTTTGGAATCAGTGGCCATGAGACTCACGCAGGCAAAAAAGACAGATGCGACTGGAAAGAATCGATATGACATAGAACCTCCAGGAGCCAAATTAGCACAAAAAGAGGGACCCCGAAGGGTCCCTCTTTGGTCGTGCCGCAGGGTCCGGCGACGCGGTCTAGTCGATGGCCGCAGTGGGGATGCGCATGCCGTAGAAGGAGCGCCACACGAAGACCATGGAGATGACGAAGAAGATCAGGGCAGCGACATGGGCCGTGACCGGATTCAGCTCGATGGCCAGCTCAACAGCCAGGAGGCCGAAGAGGGTGGTGAACTTGATGACGGGGTTCAGGGCCACCGAGGAGGTGTCCTTGAAGGGATCGCCCACGGTATCGCCCACGACGCAGGCGTCATGGAGCTCCGTGCCCTTGGCCTTCAGTTCCGTCTCCACGAGCTTCTTCGCGTTGTCCCAGGCGCCACCAGCATTGGCCATGAAGATGGCCTGGTAGAGGCCGAAGACGGCGATGGAGATCAGGTAGCCGATGAAGAAGTAGTGGTTGGCGCAGGCAAAGGCCAGCGTCGAGAAGAAGACGGCCAGGAAGATGTTGAGCATGCCCTTCTGGGCGTACTGGGTGCAGATCTCCACGACCTTCTTGGAGTCTTCCACGGAGGCCTTGGTGGCACCCGAGTCGAGGTTGATGTTCTGCTTGATGAACTCCACCGCGCGGTAGGCGCCCGTGGCCACAGCCTGGCAGGCCGCACCGGAGAACCAGAAGATGATGGCGCCGCCGGTGATGAGGCCGAGCAGG
>CAIMFT010000155.1 GCA_903840385.1 uncultured Holophagaceae bacterium | reverse complement strand
TCCTGTTGCCAGTCCGGCGGTGGGCTCTTACCCCACCGTTTCACCCTTACCTGATCCGCTTGCGCGGCCATCGGCGGTTTGTTCTCTGTTGCACTTTCCGTCGGGTCACCCCGCCCTGGTGTTACCAGGCCCAGCACCCTGTGGAGCCCGGACTTTCCTCTGCCATCGCTGGCAGCGACGCCCTGATCCACAGGCCCACGGTAGCACAGGCCAGAGCGCAGGCGCCTCAGGACAGGGGCAGGGGCAGGACCCACCCCTCCCGCTGGAGGTCCTCCAGCAGGGTCCAGGCCGCGGCATGGGGGTCTCCGGTCCGCTCGGCCAGGACCTCCTCTCGGAACCGGGTCCGATAGGGCTCCAGGGCCGGGTGGGGGTCGGCGGCGAGGCCGGCATCGGCCTGGAAGAGGCGCAACAGCAGGGCCTCGGGGTGGGCATGCCCGATGGCCAGAGCGCACAGGACGGCTCCCCCCTGGCCCTCGTGGGCGCCCGCCTGCAGGAGGCGCTCCCGCAGGGGCTCCAGCAGGTCCGTCCCGGCACCCAGGCCCAGGCAGCGGAGGGCCAGTGGAGCGGAGAGAGTCTCGAGCCCCTGGCTCTGCATGGGCAGCGGGCAGGCGGGCCGGTCCCCGGGGTGGGGCAGGCCCTGGAGGAACCCCTCATGCTCGGGGAGGTGCCGCACCCACTGGTGGACGAGGGTAAGACAGGGATTCCTCAGGCCTCCCCCGGCAGCGGGGCCCAGCCAGAGCAGGTGCGACACGGCGAGGGGAGCGGTTCCCACCCTCCGGAAGGACTGGTCCCAGACACCCGCTTCCAGGGGGATCTCCAAGGCCAGGCCAGCCAGGAACTCTGGCAGTCCGGGGTAGGGGCTCGGCAGGAGCAGGTCGACCCCCTGGGGGGCAGCCTTCAGCACCAGGCCTGGGAGGCAGTCCCGCAGGGGGCTCTCCCGCAGGGCCTCCAGGAGGGCCTCCCGATGGCTGTCGGTGCAGAGGGGATCCACCAGCCGGAACCGCCAGCTCAGACCTTCGGCATCGCAGTCCCAGGCGGCCAGGGCCGAGGGCTCGGTCCGGCCCAGGGCATCCCTGCCCAGGAGCCGCACCGCCCACGCCCCATCGGGACACCTGCGGCCGGAAGGTCGGGGCTCCAGCTGCTGGGCCTCCGCCATGCGCGGACGGCGTCGGGAGCGGGCCCAGGCCACCCGGCGCCAGACCGGCGCCTGGTTGGGAGCCTCTGGCCAGGCGGGAAGGGCAGCTGTCCCTGTGAGCTCCTGATAGGCGGGACTGCCCTGGAGGAGGCGCTGCCGAGCCACTAGTCCCCAGGCCTCCCCATCCGCCGCCTGCCCCAGGCGGAGCAGGGCTTCCACGGCACTGCCCAGGCGGCTGCCGACCTGAGCCAGGCGCTCCCGCTCGGGCGCAAGCTTGGCCTCCACCTTCCACTGGCGGACCTGCGCCGTGGCCAGCCCAACGGCGCACTCCCCCACCTCCCGCAGGCTCAACTCCACCCGATCCGAGTCCTGGCGCACCTGGTCCACCACGCCGAGGTGCGCATCCAGAGAACGCTCCAGCTCGAGGCCATCCAGGTCCAGGCGACCGGCCACCCGCAGCAGCTCCTGGACCGAGCCCTGGAGCCGGCTGGCCACCTCCTGCAGCTCCCAGAGGTTCACGGTCTCCCGGCGGAGTCCAGCCCGGTGGCGATCCAGAGAGCGGTCCAGCTCAGCGGCGCTGGCAGCGGTCTGGTCGGACAGGGTGCGCAGGCGGCCACCAATGGCCAGGAGTCCTTCGCCACCCCCCCCCTGCTGCCCCAGGATGGCGGCATTGACGGCCAGGAGGCCCGTCTGCTGGGCCGCCAGATCCAGCTCCCGGGTGCTGCCCTGGGTGGCATCAAAGGCCCGGATCAGAACCTGGGTCTCCTCGCGGAAGGCCTCCAGGCGACGCGCCATGGCTTCGGACTGATCCTTCACCGCATCCGCTGCCTGCCGCAGGGTCTGGAGGGAGACCTGGCGGGCCCGGGTGTCTGCCACCAGGTTCGGTGCGTTGACCATCAGGCCCTTCACAGCCAGGGCAAGGCGGGCACCCTGGCGCAGACCGGCGTCCCCCAGCCGCTTCAGGGCCTCCTCCTCGCGGCGGAGCATGGGAAAGGAGTCCTGGAGCTCCTCCAGGAGGCACCCTAGCTGATCCAGCCGGGCCTGAAGCTGCCCCATAGCCTCCGCGGCAACCTGGCCCTCCTGGCGCTGCTGCTCACTGCGGGTCCGGTGGCTGTATTCGAGCCCGGCAAGGGAGAAACCGTCCTCCAGGACCTGGCGGAGCTCCGCCCCCAGGCCCTGGCGACGAGCTCCCTCCAGGTCCACGACCTCCTGCGCCTCCGCATGGCCCTGTTCGGCCGATGCCAGCAGGGCGTCCAGGTCCCGCCACTCCCTGGCCACCGCCTCCCGGAGTTGGGCCACCTCCGCCCGGAGGTGGCGCTCGTCCTGGAGCACGGCGTTCAGGGCCAGGGGAAAGATTCCTGCCGAAGGCGGCAGGGACCCCGGCTGCAAGGGCAACCGCTCCCCAGCGAGGGTCCGCTGAGCCCAGACCTCCAGGGAGCTCTCCCCCTGCAGGGACCGATACCAGATCCAGCCGTGGCGACCCAGCCCGATGAGCCCGGCGGCGGCGGTGATCAGGAGGGCCCCCTCCAGGGCACCCAGGCGATGACCGAAGCGGAACAGGACATAGGCCACGACGCCCAGGCAGGGCAGCATCGCCAGCTCGGCGCCATGCCAGGCCGCCGCCACCTGACCCCGGAATGAGCCCTGCCGAACATCGGACATGGAAACCCATCGGCCCATCGGGCAACCGAGGCAAGAACCGGCGCCGGCCCGGTCCTACCAGAGGGTCTGCCAGAGCACAGCGTAGCTGCGCAGCTCCCCGCCCAGCTCCTGGAGCAGGAGGGCCCGCAGAAGGGCCGTGGTCGCAGCCTGAGCCTGGTCCGAGGGGTCCAGCCAGGGGGCCTCCTCAGCACTCCCGGTGCGCAAGCGGCGCAGGTACTCGCGCACCCCGGCCGGCAGGGCTTCGCTCGGATCCACCGGGGTGCACGCCGTACAGCACCAGCCATGGTCCGGTGTCAGGAGGGCCAGGGGGGCCTGCTCATGGCCGCAGCGGCCGCAGACCCGGGGGTGCGGCAGCAGGCCCAGGCAATGCAGGAGCCAGTGCTCGGCGTAGGCCAGGATGCCGAGGGCGTTGTCCGGGTGAGCCTTCAGGGCCCGTCCGCAGGCGCTCAGCAGGCGGTACAGACGGTCATCCTCCACGCCCTCCTTGGCCACCCGGTCAAAGAGGTCAGCCAGGCACGCCATCACAAGGCTGGACTCCAGGTGGCCCAGGGTGAGGGGGCTGAAGGCCAGCTCACAGCGGGTGACCCGCTTGAGCTCGGCGTGCTCCTTCCCAAAGAAGCTCACCCGCACCATCCCCATGGGCTCGAAGGCCGCCACCCACTTCGCCGTGGGCTTCTTGATGCCCCGGGCCACCCCGGAGAGGCGCTCCCCATGCTCGGTGAGAAAGGACACCACGGCCCCCCCCTCGGCATAGGGGGTGGCTTTCAGCACGATGGCAGCATGGGTCCGGATCACCCTTCCAGTCTGCCTGGATTCAACCCTTCCGTCTGGTTCGGGTCAGATCTGGTACCGGCCTGCTGGCCGCCTGAGGAGCCCCCCGTGAGACCTGCCCTGTGGACCGCCATGCTCTGCCTCGCCGCCCTGCCCCTCCTCGCCCAGCCGGCTCCCGGTGGCGGCCCCGGCCGAGGCCCCGGCGCCGGCCCGCGCCAGGAGCGCAATGCCCGGATGCTGGACCTGACTGAGCCGCAGCGGACGGCCATCCAGGCCCTCCAGCAGAAGCAGCGACCGGCCCTGATGGCCCACATGGAAGCCGCTCAGCTGGCCCACCAGGCCCTGGCCTCCGCCCTCCGCGACCCTCAGGCCAAGGAAGCCACCATTCGCCCCCTCTACGACAAGGCCGCCGCCACCCGCTATGAGGCGATGATGGCCAAGCGAACCCTCCAGCTGGAAGTGGGTGCGCTCATGACCCCCGAGCAGCGCATGAAAGCAGCCCGCTTCCGCCGTATGGCGGCTGGCGGCAAGGGCCCCGGCATGATGGGCCCCGGCATGATGGGAGGCGGAATGGGCCAGCCCGAACCCGGTCAGATGGGCCCCCAGGGGCCGGGCCGCAACCGCATGGGCAACCCTGGCCCCGGTGGGATGAAGGGTCCTGGCGGCATGATGGGCAGGCCTGAAGGCCCCGGCGCCCCGCCCAAGTAGCGGCCAGCCCAAGGCAGCACCCGATAGACTGGGGGCATGCACCCCTTCCGGTTCCTCCCCCTGCTCCTCGGAGGCCTGGTCCTGCTGGGCCAGGCCCCGCCGGACCGCACCTTCCGGCAGTGGATGGGCGGGACGGAGGTGGGAGGGTCCACCGTGACCGTCCGAACATCGGAGGGGGTCCGGGAGCTCCGCAGCCGGGAGTGGATGACCCTGGCCCGGCTGGGGCAGGAGATCAAGCAGGACCTGGAGCAGGCCGCCCGCAAGCATCCTGATGGGGCCCTGTCCTTCACCTGGCGGCTCCAGCTCTCCAGCGAGCCCTTTGAGGGCGTGGCCCACTGGACGCCGGGGTCGAGCACCCTCAGGGTCCAGCCCGTCCGAGGCCCCGAGTCGAACCCTGCGATCCCAGCCGGGGCCCTGCTCTGGCCAGAGGACCTGGACGACCAGCTCATGGCCTCGGCGCGGCGGGGCCTGCCCCTGCGGGCCACGACCTTTTCCTTCCCGACCCAGCAGTGGAGCACCCTGAATCTGAAGCCTCGGGGGCCCGCGCCCCTGCCCGGCTTCCCGGATGCGGTCCGGTTCACGGGCACCGAGACCCAGGGCACCGCCACCCTCCCCGTGGAGGTCTGGATCTCTCCCACTCAGGGGGAGCTCCGCCATGTGACTGACCTGGGCAGCCTGCGGGTGCTCACCCAGCGGACCGAGCTGCCGCCACCGGCGGCCCAGGCAGGCAGCTCCGCCGAGGCCTTCGAGCAGACCCTTCAGACCCTGCCCCCCCATCCCTTCCAGCCCTGGCTGAGCGAGGTCACCCTGCGGGCCGAGGGGAAGGCTCCCGAGCTCCGGGAGGACGCTCAGCAGGCCCGCCTGCCCGGGGGACGCTGGCGCCTCCGCCGGGCTGCCGAGCCCCGGGGTGCCGAAGCCACGCAGCCGCCGGTGCAGGGGAAACCCACCGCAGTGGAGGCCCGCTATCTGGCTTCCAGCGCCCTGGTCCCCTTTGAGGATCCAGCCTTCGAGGGGCTGCTGCGGCGGCTGGCCCTGCCCCCGGGCCTCAGCCGCTGGGAGCTGGCCCGCCGCGTGAACGCCTTCGTCTTCGACTGGATCGCGGACAAGGACTTCTCCGTGGGCTTCGCCTCGGCCCTGGAGGTCTGCCACCAGCCCCGAGGGGACTGCTCCGAGCACGGTGTGCTGGCCGTGGCCCTGCTGCGCCGCCTGGGCGTGCCGGCCCGGGGGGTCACGGGGTGGGTCGCCCTGGACCAGGTGCTGGGCCTGCACTTTTGGGTGGAGGTCCGGCTGCAGGACCGCTGGGTACCCATTGATCCCACCTTCGACCAGGCTCCGGCCTCCGCCTTCCGCATCAAGCTGGGCGACTCTGACCTCGCAGACCTTGGCAGCATCGGCTGGGAAGGCGCGGCCCTGGCCCTTACAGGTCTCCGCTGGCTGCCCGAGCGGGCGGGCTCCCGCCCCTATGCCGAGGGCGCCACCCTGCGCAGCGACCTCGCCCTGGGCCCCGGTGGCCTCCAGCTGCGGCTGCCCGGCGGCCGCTGGAGCCTGCGCGGTGGCCGCCTGCAGCTCCGCACCCGCGAGGGCGGGCCCTGGCGGGTGGAGGCCTGCCTCCGTCCCACCCCGGCCCAGACCGCCACCACAGAGGCCCTGGCGGGGGCCGCCTCAGGGCGGCGGGGGCGCTGGGATCGCCAGGCCCGGACCCTGTGGCTGGACCTGGGAGCAGGCCGCTGGCTGCGGGTGGATGGCGTAGACGAGGCCGAGGCCTTTGACCTGCTGGATCAGGTTTCGGTAGCCACCAGCGGGGCCTGAGCCCCACCCTCCAGCAGGCAGTGGTCGCGCAGGCGCTCGAGCTGACGAGCCAGGGCGAGGCACTCATCCTCCTCGCAGCAGCTGGTCATCCGCACGGCCATGTCATGCACCGGCTCGTCCAGGCGCTCCATGAGGCGACGGCCCTTGGGGGTGATGACCACGCGGCTCACCCGGCGGTCCCTGGGGTCGGCCACCCGCTTGAGCAGGCCCTGAACCTCCAGGCGGTCCACCAGGCGCGTGACGTTGGCAAACCGATAGATCATGCGGCGCTCGATCTCGAAGATCGGATGGCCCTTGACCGGCCCCCCCCGCACGATGCGCAGGACGTTGTACTGCTGAATGGTCAGGCCATGGCCTTCGAAAAGGCGTTCCTGCACGCGGACCACGGCTTCCCGGGTGAGCATCAGCTGCAGCATGAGCTGCACCCCGGGGGCCGGGAGCTTGGACATCTGGAGTTCTTCCTGTAGCGACATGGTTGCCTCGGTATCCTTTGGGGCCAAGCATCGCCGCATCCGTGGGATTCTGGAAGGCCTGAGGAGTCATTCTTGTCTTCCATCGCACTGAGTTTGATCAATGTCACGAAACGATATGGTGCAACACCCATTTTGGACGGCCTGAGCCTCGGCCTCTTTCAGGGCGAGAAGGTGGGCCTCATCGGCCGCAACGGCGCGGGCAAGACAACCCTCTTCCGGCTTCTCTCGGGCGACGAGACCCCGGACGAGGGCAGCGTGGTGGTGACCTCGGGGCAGCGCATCGCCCGCCTCAGTCAGGAGCCGCACTTCGCCCCCGGAGCCAGCGTCCGCCAGGCCCTGGAAGCAGCCCTGGCCGATCACGCCGCCCTCCTGGAACGCCACCAGGCCATCCATGACATCCTCCATGGTTCCACGCCTGCCGACGGCGTCCGCCTGCACGACGAGCTGCAGGACATCGAGCATCGCCTCGATCACTGGGGCTGGGATCTGGCGCCGCGGGTGAAGGCCGCCGCCACCACCTGGGGCCTGGTGGACCTGGATGCAGAGGTCGAGTCGCTCTCCGGCGGATGGCGCAAGCGGGTGGCCCTGGCCCAGGCCTGGCTCAAGGAACCCGACGTCCTGGTGCTGGATGAGCCCACCAACCACCTCGACCCGGAACAGGTGGAGCGGCTGGAGGAGTGGCTGAAGAACTTCGGCGGCGCGCTGCTGCTCATCACCCATGACCGCCACCTCCTGGACTCGGTGGTCACCCGCATGCTGGAGCTGGAGGACGGCGCCCTGCGCAGCTACGAAGGGGGCTACAGCGACTACCTGCTGGAACGCTCCGACCGGGAGTTCCGGGAGTCCCGGCTCACCGAGCACATGCAGAACCGGCTCCGCCGGGAGATGGCCTGGCTGCGCCGGGGTGCCAAGGCCCGGACCCGCAAGTCCAAGCTGCGCATCCAGGACGTGCTGGACCTGAAAGACAATGTGGAGGACCGCACCCGCATCGAGAGCCGCCAGGACCTGTCCTTCGCCGCCGGAGCCAACCGGAGCGACGCCCTGGTGCGGGCGGAGGGCATCCACTTCGCCTATGCCGATGGACCCGACCTGCTGGGGGGCCTGGACCTCTGGCTGCAGCGGGGCACCCGGGTCGCCCTCCTGGGCCCCAATGGCTGCGGAAAATCGACCCTGCTCAAGGTGCTGACCGGGGAGCTTGAGCCCGGGACGGGCACCGTGCTGCGGCACCCCAAGCTGGCGGTGACGACCATCTCCCAGGGCCGCGGGGAGCTGGATGGCAGCCGGAGCATCCTGGACAACCTGGCCGACCGGGCAGCGGTGGTAGAGACTGGCGGCAGCACGGCCCTGGCGCATGTCTACCTCACCCGCTTTGGCTTCCCGGTGGACCAGCAGGGGCGCAATGCCGCCACCCTGAGCGGGGGCGAGCGCAACCGCCTCCTGCTGGCCAAAGCCATGCTGAGCCCTGCGGACCTGCTGGTGCTGGACGAGCCCACCAACGACCTGGACATCCCCACCCTCCAAAATCTGGAGGAGGCCCTCATGGGCTTCGGGGGCTCCCTCCTGCTGGTGAGCCACGACCGCTTCTTTCTGGACCAGGTGGCCACCCACACGTTGGCCTGGAACGGCGGCGGCGAGCCCCTCTGGGAGTTCTACGAGGGCCCCCCATCCTCGGTGCGCAGCCTCCGGGAAGCCCGGCTGGCGGCCCAGGGTCCCGCGGCACCAGTCGCCCCCCGGGCCCCCGCCCGCTCCGAGGTGCCCCGCCCCCGCAAGCCCGGACTCTCCCAGAAGGAGCAGCGCCGTCTGGCCGAGGTAGAGGCTGCGCTGGACCAGTGCCACCTTCGCCTGACCGAACTGGATGGGATCCTTGCCGATCCGACAGCCTTCCTGCGCCCAGAAAGCCCGGGGCACGGGGCCCTCAGAGCCCGGGAAGAGGTGCGTTCCCAGCTGGAACCCCTTGAATCTGAGTGGCTTGAGCTGGAAGAAAAGCGGTCCGAAGCCTGAGCCCCACCGGAATCCATCGGGGGGGACAGGCACCCCCCTTTTCGCTACCCTGTAGCCTGGACTTTTTGGAGTGGCCATGCGCCTCACGCCTTACCTGCTTCTCCCCACCGTGGCCCTCATCGCCCAGGCACCTGCGGGTGCCGACCTCGCCCAGCGCTTCAATGCGGAGCTGCCTGTCGTCACCCAACTGCTCAAGGACCTCAAGGCCCCGGACGCCCTGGCCCGGGTGCAGGGCATCGTCCCGGCCGAGCGCCCCGCCTTCAACGGCGCCGGGCCCAAGGAGATCGGGCAGAGCCTGGACAACATGGCCGGCCTGATCTCGCTTTACCGCCTCTCCGCCAACGTCACCTCAGAAAATGGGCTGTGGGAAAAGGCTGTGGAGATCCAGGAGTGCCGCCTCCGGGACGCCAAGGCGACCCTGTCCGATCTGGAGAAGGCCCAGGCCCCCATCGCTGCCCAGTGGAAGCAGGTGGCCCAGGATGCCACTGACTACACCGCCAAGAACACGGCTCGCCAGCAGGAGCTCACGGCCGCCCTCAAGGCTGTCCAGGACGAGGTGGCGGCGGTGAACGCCAACCAGAAGAAGCTCGACAAGAAGGAGATGGCTGAGCTCCAGGCCCGCGTCACCAAGTTCCCCCAGGAACAGGCAGAACTGGACCAGATCAACGCTGCCCTGCCGGTGCACAAGCAGAACCTGGCCAACGCTCCCAAGGTGGCCAAGATGCTGGGAGACAACCGCAAGGAAGTGGAGACCATGATCAAGACGGCCGAGGAGGCCCTGGAGAAGGCCCGCAAGGCCGTGGCCGACCAGAAGGATGAGATCACCCGCTTCAACACGGAGCAGGTGCTGAAGCGGGTCAAGATCGTCGGCAACCGGAACTGGGTGGATGCCGTGCTGCGGAACGCCGAGAACATCACCAAGCTGGGCGGGCCCCAGCAGCAGGTCGCCTTCCTCAACCGCCTGCTGTTCCTGGACCCCACCAATCAGGGTGCCCAGAAAGCCGTGGACAACCTGAAGGCCGGCAAGGAGCCCTTCCCCAAGGAAGCCAAGCCAGCCAAGAAGGCTGCCGCGAAAAAGAAGTAGGCCCCTCCCCCCAGGCTGCCCGAGAAGGACTGACCATGCCCCGTCCCGCACTGATGCTCATCTGCGCCCTCGCCGCCAGCCTCGGCGCCCAGAGCCTCACGGACCGCTTCAAGGAAGTGCGGGGCCCCTGGGAGCTCCAGCTGGAGCGGGGCGATGCCGCCCTGGTCCGCCGCGGGGTGGAGGCCCTGCTGGGCCGGGAAGGCCTCACGGTCAATCCGTCCGACTACAACGACATGCATGCCTTGGTGGCCCTCCGGGGGCTGGCCGCCCGGGCCTGCGTCTCCGAGGGCAGCTGGGAAGACGCCGTGGCCCAGTTCCAGAAGGCCCAGTCCGCCGCCGAAGAAAACCTCGCCTCCGCCGAGCCCCTCCTTTCCAGAACCCGCTCCGAGCACGAGGCGCGCCTGAAGGAGTTCCGCGAGTCCGTCACCCGGCAGGCTCCCCGCCTGCGGGAGCTGGAAGAGGCCCCCGGCCTCCTCCAGGATCAGATCAAGGTGCTCCAGCAGCTGAAGATCTTCATGGGCGAACAGCAGGCCGCCATCGCCCACAGCGAGCGGGCCCTGAAGGACATTGAAGACATCCTGACCCGGCTCCGCCAGGCCCGGGAGGCCACCACTAGAGCCGCCACGGACTGGCAGGCCTTTCTGGCAGCCGAGCAGGCTGAGACCAAAGAGGCGGGGACCATCCAGCGCTACGTGGCCGACAAGTTCGAGCAGGTGAAGGGCGACGATGCCCGGCCCCGGCAGGAGCGGCTGGCCTATGCCCGCAGGCTCCAGAAGCTGGACCCGGCCAACAAGGACCTGCTCCGCCTGGTCAATGGGCTGCTCGGCAAGGAAGAGGCGCCCGAGGCGCCCGCCCCCAAGAAAATGAAGCCGACCGCAAAGAAGGGCTGAGGGCCGGGCAGCGGCTCAGAAGACCCAGCCGAAGGAGACCTTCACGAAGTCGGTGCTGGGCGGGTTGCCGCCGGCCACGTCGTTGCCTGTGAGGGTCTTGTGGAAGGAGGCTTCCAGCGTGAACCGGGAACCCGCGTCGTAGCCGAAGGTGTGCCCGATGCCGCCGGTGGCCCCCAGACGGCTCTTGCGGGTGGTGTCCGTGTAGTCGTAGTTGGGGTCCCCGAAGCTGCGGTCGAACTGCTCGAAGTCCGCCGAGAGACCCGCCACGAAGTAGAGTCCCCGGTGCCGGAAAGCCGTCCCGCCCGGGAAGATCTGGAGGTCTCCCCCCAGGTTGAACTGGGAGTGCCGCAGGTTGATGGTGCTCTCCCCCGGGGCTCGGTTGGTGCCGTTCTGCTGGGAGCCACTGAGGTTCAGGCGCAAGGCCAGGTTCCGGTCCATGGGGAAGCTGACGGTGAAGGTGCCCCCCAGCCCGATGTCGTAGGACTCCTTCTGGGCCGGGATGGTGCGCCCGGCAGACAGGCTGTAGTAGGCGGGATAGCTCTGGCTGGCAAAGGCCCCCGAGGGGACCAGGAGGTCCAGGCTGAAGCCCATGTGCGGGCTCTGGGCCTTCAGCACCGGACCTGTGGCCAGGAGCAGGGGAAGCAGGAGCAGGGTGGCAGGATGGCGCATGGGACCTCCAGAAAGGGTCAGGGAACCGTCAGCGAGGGGCATGCCAGTTCCATGTTCCCTGGCTCTCTCATGGATACAGGGTAATGCCCTGGCGGTTGAGCCCTCCAGCCCTGGGCGTTTTGCATCGGTCCCTTGCAACCCTGCAACGGCAGGCTATGGCCGGAGCCCAAGATGCCCTACTCTGGACCGTCTAAGGATGGTTCATGGCCTGGAAGCAGGATCTGGCAAAGCTCAAACAGAATATTGCCCCGGAGGCGCCCCCTCCGAAGGTCCCGGTCCGTCCGGTCCGCACCCTCGCCCCCCCAGGCACCATCGAGGAGGAAGACGATATCTTCCTCTCCGCCATGGGCCTGCGCCCCAAGCCCAGCCGTCCGCCCAGGCCACAGGAAGCGCCCGCTGAACCTGCCCCTGAACCCAGACCACCTGCGCCCACGACCGAGACTTTCGAGGCGGCTCTGCAGGACCTCAAGGGGCTCAAGCCCCTCGCCAGGGGGCCGCTGGCCAAACCCCAGCGCCCGGCCCCGAGGCTGGCAACCCCTCCCCCTGCGCCGAAGCCGACCGCCCCCCCAGCTCCAGCCCCAGCGGCGGCCCCAGAGGTGCCTCTCGTCCCAGCACCAAAGGCGGTGGCTGCACCGGTGCCAGCCCCGGTGGCCGCCCCTGCTCCAGAGCCAGCCTCCCCTTCCCTGGCACCCACCCCCCTCCGCTTCCAGCTGGCGGCGGGCATGGCCATCGAGGTGGATGGCCTCCTCGACCTGCGGGGCCACAGCCTCGGGGATGCCCTGGAGCGCCTGAAGGACCGCCTGGAGGATGGCCTCATCCTGGGCTGGCACAGCATGCAGGTGACCCTTGGCACCGATCCCATCCTCCACGAAGGCCTGATGGACCTGCTCGCCTCGGGCCAGCTGCCCATGGTCGGGCGGTATGCTCAGGCCCCGGTGCCCATGGGTGGCAGCCAGGCTTGGCTGCTCTACTTTGTGTCCAGCCCCACCCGGGGTTCTGAGGAGGCCAGGTCATGAGTCTTCTGGCAGTCGGCAGCGTAGCCTTCGATGACCTGGAGACCCCCTTCGGAAAGCGGGAGCGGGCCCTGGGTGGCTCGGCCACCTACTTCTCCCTGAGCGCCAGTCGCTTCCACCCTGTGCGGGTGGTGGCCGTGGTGGGGGACGACTTTGGCCCCGCCCAGATGCGCGTCTTCGACCAGCGCCCCATTGACCTCGAGGGGCTCTCCCATGTTCCCGGCCTGAGCTTTCACTGGAAGGGGGCCTACGGCTATGACCTCAACGAGGCCCAGACCCTGGCCACAGACCTGAACGTCTTTGCAGACTTCAAGCCGGACCTGCCTCCCGCCTACCGGCACTCGGAGTACCTCTTCCTTGGCAACATCGACCCCATCCTCCAGCTGGACGTGGTGCGGCAGATGACCACCCGCCCCAAGTGGATCGCCCTGGACACCATGAACTACTGGATCCGGGGTGCCCGGCCGGCCCTGGAGGCCGTGCTGCAGGAGGTGGACATCCTGCTGGTGAACGACGCCGAGGTGCGCGAGCTCACCCAGGAGCACAACCTCATCAAGGCCTATCGCCGCATCCAGCAGCTGGGCCCACGGATCCTGGTGGTCAAGCGGGGCGAGTATGGGGTGGCCCTCTTCACCCCGGAGGGCATCTTTGCGGCTCCCGCCTATCCCCTCGAAGACGTCTTCGATCCCACCGGCGCTGGCGACACCTTTGCCGGAGGCTTCCTGGGCTACCTGGCCTGGATCGAGCGCTCGGACGCCACGGCACTGAAGCACGCGGCCCTGATGGGATCGGTGATGGCAAGTTTCACGGTGGAGCGCTTCAGCACCGAAAGACTGGAGTCGGTCTCCCAGGACGAGGTACGGAACCGATTGTCATTATTTTCAGATATGATTCGCGTCGAAGACTTATAATTACCATCCGCTCCTGATTGGGGGATCCCGATGCATCAGCCCGCACGCGTGAAGGTCGGACGGAAGTACCTGCGGGTGCTGGCTCCGGGACTGCTCTTGGCCACGGCCTTCGGTGGCCTGCACCTGGCCGCCCAGGCCCCTGCCGCCGCCCCGGTCAAGGTCGAGGCCCACTCCTCCCGCTGGGACTATCCCAAGGAGCTCGTGGTCCCTGAAGGTTCCCGGACCCACCTCGTCGTGAAGGGAGACACCCTCTGGGATCTCGCCGGCAAGTACCTTGGGAACCCCTTTGCCTGGCCCCAGATCTGGGAGCTGAACCAGTGGATCAAGGATCCCCACTGGATCTACCCGGGCGACCCGCTGGTGATCGACCTGGCTCGCGCCGTGGCGACCTCCGCCTCCCTCCCTGAGGCCGTGGCCGGTCTCCAGCCCGACGTCAAGCGCACCGAGTCCAGTGTTGCCCGCCGGCCGGAGCTGGGCTTCTCGTTCCAGGACTACATCCAGCTGCCCTTCCTGGCGGACGGAGGAGCTGAGGCCCACTACGCCGCCCAGGGCGCCTTCGCCATCATCGCCAACAAGCGAGAGGACCGGAAAAACCTAGGTGAGGGCGAGACCGTCTATGTAAACGCTGGGACCGAGGCGGGCGTGAAAGCAGGCGACCGCTTTGTCGTGCTCAAGACCACCATGAAGGCGCTTCCCCACCCCCGCGATGCCAAGAAGAAGCTGGGCGACGTCATCCAGCAGACCGGCGTCATCCGCGTGGTCACGGTTCAGGCCAAGAGTGCCGTGGCCGTCATCGAGCGCACCCTGGATACGGTCGAGGTCGGGAACCGCCTGGTGCGCTTCATCGAGCCCGCCAACCTGCCCGTCAAGCTGCGCACGGACGTCGCAGATCCCATTCAGGTGGCCCCGGATGCGGCCGTGATCATCTTTGCCCGGGACAACAAGCAGAACACCTCCGGTGGGGACATCATCATCATCGATCGGGGTGCCCAGGATGGGCTCAAGGTCGGGGATGTGCTCCTGGCCGCCCGCACCCGGACCTTCGCTCTGAACCCGGCGGATGAGAAGCGCAGCGCCTCCGACACCACCACCCACTACCTGGGCCAGGCCCTGGTGGTCCGCACCGAGGGCCGGAGCGCCACCTGCCGGGTGCTGCGGACCATTCAGGAATTGCACGTAGGGGACAGCCTCACCCGCTGACCAGGACCTCAGGGAAGGCTGGGCGGCTCCTTCAGGGCGGCCCGAAGCTCCACCACCACTCGCTGGCCGCGGGTGGGCAGGGTGTATGGGTGGGCCTGGGCGGTCCAGTCTGGAGGCAGTGCTTCGCCTTCCCACCCGGGTCCCTTCAGGGCCAGGAAGGGTGCGCCAGGGCGGCCATGCCGAGCCCACCAGAGGGCCAGCTGTCCAAGCGGAGCCAGGGCCTTGGCCGTACCCCAGTCCGCCGCCAGGGCCGGGAGCGCCTCCAGGCGACCCTGGACGACCTTCAGGTTTGGAATCGGCAGCTCCATGGCCACCTGCCGTAAAAAGGCCATTTTTTTCGAGGCCGCATCCACTCCGATCACTTCCAGGTCGGGCCGGGCCAGCGCCAGGACCACCGCCGGGGAGCCCATGCCGGTCCCCAGGTCCACCACCCGGGCCCCTGGGGGCAGGGTGGCCAGAAAGGGCAGCAGGACAGCGGCATCCAGCAGGAGCTCTTCCCGGCGGACCGCCGGGGGGAGGGAGGTCAGGGCATGCGTCCGGTTCCACCGGTCGAGCAGCTCAAGGAAACGCCCCAGAGGCAGGCGCAGGTCTGGGGGCAGGGATGGGTGCATACCCCCAGAATGCCAGGGATCCACGTTTTCGAAAAATCGGTAAATATTCTTAATTTACTTCTTTTATTTGTTGATTTACACGGTTTGTCACAGCAATGTACTACGACTTGATATTTACAACAAGCAAGCCGGAACAGCGAGGTAAATCATGCATCTATGCTTCACACATTGACAGGTGCTAATAAAAGCACCATAATGGTGGACTTTCTGCTGAAAAGGCTGAGGAGTAGCCCATGTCTGATACCAAGGTACCTTTTACCATCGACTGGTCAACCCGCAGCAAAATGAGGGGTCCCGGCGAGCAGTCGATAGGGGACCTCGTGCGCAGCCTGCGGGATCGCCTTGCGCCGGAAGCACAGGGGATCTCGCTCACTTATGTTGACGATCGAGGCATGCGCAAGCTCAACCGTGAATACCGTGGGAAAAACCTAACCACAGACGTACTGAGCTTCCCATCAAGCACGGAAAAGGGCGCCTTCCCTCACCTGGGTGACATTGTCGTCAGCCTCCCTACCGCGGAAAAAATGGCCAAAAAGTTCGGTGTGAGCCGCAGGCGTGAGGTCGAGACGCTGCTCATTCATGGCTTCCTGCACCTCTGCGGCCAGGATCATGAAACCGACTCGGGTGAGATGATGGCCCTGCAGGCTGAGTTGGAGCGGGAGTTCCTTGGCGAGGAGCCCCTGGCCATGGCACTTAAGCGGGGCCGCAAGCCCGGGAGCAAGGTCAAGAGTCTCAAGGATGGCAGCCGGGTCGTGGTAACAGGCCGGGCGGCGGCGGCCCTGGTGCGCCGGGAGAAGTCCAAAAAAGAGAAGAAGGTGAAGGTCCGCAAGGCCCTGAAGCCCGCCGACGACACCCCCCGCCGCGGTCCAGGCCGCCCCCGCAAGGAGGCCACCCCGGTCCCGGCCAAGCGAGTTCTCAGGCGGAAGCGTAGCGGGGCACCCCGGAACGGCGTCATCGGCTGATTGCGACCTGAGCATGGCAAATGCGGCCAGAGGGCGATAAAATAGCCCCTTGGCCCGGTTCCGGGCCATGCCCTCCGGAGTTTCCGTGATCAACCTTCTGCTCGGCCTGGGTGCTGCCCTGGCTGTGGTCGTCCTGGCCGCCCTCCTTCACATCAAGCTCTGGATCAGCCTCCCACTGGGCCTCCTGGCTGGCGCTGCTCTGTTCATCTGGCTGGGGCGGAAGGTCCAACAGGAGCTGGAACAAATCTTCAGCCGCGCCGGCGAGCTGATGAAGAAGCAGCAGTTCGATCAGGCCATCGAAGTCATGAAGGAGGGCTACAAGTTCTCCACCCGGCAGTTCCTGGTGAAGGGCAGCATCGACGGCCAGCTGGGCGTCGTGCACTACATCCGGAAACAGAACGAGGCGGCGGAGCCCCTGCTGGCGACGGCGTCCATGCAGCACTACATCGCCAAGGCCATGCTGGGCATCATCCAGTGGAAGCGCGGCGAGAAGAAGAAGGCCAAGACCACCTTTGACCTGGCCCTCAAGACCGGCAAGAAGGAGAGCCTCCTCTATGCTGTGTATGCCTATGTCCTCCTGGAGATGGGCGAGCGCGACAAGGCCATTGAGATCCTCAACAAGGGCCTCACCGTCTGCACGGGCGATGAGCGCCTCATCACCAACCGGAACCTGCTGCAAAACGGCAAAGCCCTCAAGATGAAGGTCTACGGCGAGCAGTGGTACCAGTTCCTCCTCGAGCGTCCGATGATCCGCCAGGAGGCTCCTGCCTTCGCCCGGGTCTCCCGCCGGGCCCTCCGCGGGTGACATGCTCCGGGGGGGACCGCCTGCTCGCTGCGCTCGCGAAGTCCTACCTCGGGAACCCCACGTCTGATTTGTTCCCCCCTGTCCTTTCCTGGAGTCACCATGTCCGGCCACAGCAAATGGTCCACCATCAAACACAAGAAGGGCGCCGCTGACGCCAAACGCGGGAAGGTCTTCACCAAGATCCTCAAGGAGATCACCGTGGCCGCCCGGCTGGGCGGCGGCGACGTGGCCGCCAATCCCCGTCTCCGTCTGGCCGTTGATCAGGCCAAGGGCTGCAACATGCCCAAGGACAACTGGGAGCGCGCCATCAAGAAGGGCACCGGCGAATTGGAAGGCGTGACCTACGAGGAAGTCATCTACGAGGCCTACGGACCCGGCGGCGTCGCCATCCTGGTCGAAGCCATGACCGACAACAAGAACCGCACCACCCCTGAGGTGCGCAGCTACTTCACCAAGTTCGGTGGCGAGCTCGGCGCCCAGGGCTCCGTGGCCTACCTCTTCACCAAGCAGGGCCAGATCGTGGTGGAAGCCGAGGTCACCGAGGACAAGGTCATGGAGGTGGCCCTGGAGGCCGGCGCCGATGACGTTGTCGACGAAGGCGGCGCCTGGGTCATCAAGACCAGCCCCGAGTCCTACCAGGCCGTGAAGGATGCCGTGGATGCGGCGAAGCTGCCGGTCATCGAAGCCAAGATCATCATGGCGCCCAGCACCAGCACCGCCCTCGAAGGCAACAAGCTGACCAGCTTCCTCAAGCTCGTGGACCTGCTCGAGGACAACGACGATGTGCAGAATGTGTGGCACAACGGCGACTACGACGAGCCCGAAGACTAATTTGTCAGCTCTTCACAGCAAACAAAAACAGCCGTCATCGACGGCTGTTTTTGTTTGTCGGAACAAAGCTACTTGACGGGGGCAGCGGCCGCAACGGGTGCGAAGCGGGGCTTCGCTCCGAAGAGGGTCTTGTTGAAGACCACGAAGCTGGTGGCAAGGAAGAGCACCAGCACCAGCAGGGCAGACCCGCGACGCCCTGCTGCCAGGGCCTTGGGGGTCACCTCCGTCAGGCCCGCCAGGATGAGCACCAGCAGCATCTTCAGGTGGAAGTAGCTCCCATTCTTCATGGGGTTCCGTCCCCCCTGAAGGGCCAGCACCAGCAGCACAATGCCCACCACGATGGACAGCCGGACGGACCAGGTCACGACCTTCGACCAGACCGTGGCGGCGAGGCCCTGCAGCTCTTCCTTGCCTTCCTCGAACCCGGAGAGCAGCAGAGCGACCACGGCCGCCCCCAGGCCCGCCCCGAGGGTGAGGAAGTGCAACCAGCGCAGGACGTCCACAGCATCAATTCGGAAGTTCATGCAAGTCTCCAGAGGAGGCTCCAGGGTAACAGCCCTGATAGGCTGGATCCGTCAGGAGACCCACCATGACCAAGCTGAGCCTCGCCGTTGTCGGAGTCGGCCACCTCGGGCAGCATCGGGGGCCCCGCTCCGCGACCCCGTGAAACGGGGAGCGGGAGCACGCCGCAGTGCGGCGTGCGTTCGCGGGCTGCCAGATGGCGTGACCTGCCCGAGAGGATTGAACGAATCACCAGGAGAACGACCATGACCAAGCTGAACGTCGCCGTTGTCGGAGTCGGCCACCTCGGGCAGCATCACGCCCGAATTGCAGCCTCGGCGCCCCACGCGGTGCTGACGGTGGTCGTGGATCCTGATCCCATCCGTGGCCCTGAGATCGCCGCCAAGTTCGGCGCGCCCTGGGTGGCCACCCTGGAGGAGGCGCTGCCCCGCGTCGACGCCGTGCAGATCGCCGCCCCCACGGGCTTCCACCACGCCCTCGGCCTCCAGGCCCTCAAAGCTGGTAAGCATGTGCTCATGGAGAAGCCCCTGGCCGCGACCCTCGAGGAAGGCGTCGCCCTCCTGGCAGCGCTGGCGGTTGCGCGCGCCACCAACCCCGGCCTCGTGGCTCAGGTGGGGCATCTCGAGCGCTTCAACCCCGCCGTCACCGCCCTGCGGGAGCGGGGATTCAAGCCCCGCTTCCTGGAAGCCGTTCGCGTCTCGCCCTTCCCGGCCCGGAGCCTGGAGGTGGACGTGGTGATGGACGTGATGATCCACGACCTCGACCTGCTGCGCGCCCTGGTGGGCCGCCCGGTGATCGACGTGGAAGCTGTCGGCGTGCCGGTGCTCACGCCTTACGCCGATCTGGTGAACGCTCGCCTGAAGTTCGAAGGCGGTGCCTTCGCCACCGTCACCGCCAGCCGCGTGGCCCGCAAGAAGGAGCGCACCCTGCGCGCCTTCGGGGACCGCGAGTATGCGAGCCTCGACTTCGCCGCCCAGAAGCTGGAGCTGCTGCGCCTGGTGATGGGGCCGGACGGTCCGCAGGTCCATCCCGAGACCGCCAGCATCGAGGAGGGCGAGCCCCTGCGCCTGGAGATCGAGGCCTTCCATGCGGCCTGCCTCGGCCTGGGCACCGACGGCGTCACCTGGGACGAAGGGCAGGAAGCCATGGGCGTCGCCGATCAGGTGCAGAAGGCTGTGGCCCGGAGCCTCGCGGAGATGAGCCGGGTGTGAACCACCGCTACGACCTCGCTTCCCTGGCCAAGCCCCTGGTAACGGCCCCCCTGGCCCTGGCCTTCCTGGACCTGGACCTGGACCGCCGCTGGGCCCTGGGCTTCTCCGACCGGGCGGAGCCCCTCACGGTGCGGCAGCTGCTCTCCCACAGCAGCGGCCTGCCCCCCTGGCGGCCCTTCACCGGGGAGCCCCTGGCGGCGCAGCTCAAGCGCCCCATGCCGGAGCACCCGCTGCTGCTGGACGCCGTGCCGGGCCTGGCGACCTACTCGGACCTGAACTACCGCCTGCTGACGGAGCTGCTGGAGGCCCAGACCGGCCTCCCCTTCCAGCGCCTTGGGGCCGCCTCCGGCCTCTCCCCGGCCCCCTGGACCCCAGCACCCACCGAGGTGCCGGATGCCCTGGACGCCGAGGCCTGGACCCTGGCCACGGGCACCGCCCCGCCCCCTCAGGCGCCGGGCCTGCCCCAAGATGCCAACGCCCGGGCCGGCATGCGGGGCCATGCGGGGTACTCCGCCACGGCACCCCAGCTGCGAGCGGCGCTGGCCCGCTGGGTGGCGGCGGGCTGGCCCGCCCGCATGGCCATGGAGACCGCCGCCGGCGAGCAGGGCGCCCGCTGGGGCCTGGGCCTCCAGATCGCCCCCCTGGGTCCGGGTCGCTTCGGGGAGCTGCTGACCACCCTGCCCCCAGGCCTTGGTCTGCGGGTGCTGGAGAATGCCACCGAGGCCACCCCACCCCCGGCCCCGGCTCAGGAGCCCAAGCCTGGTCCCGCCTCGGGCTGGTGGTTCCACCTGGGCTTCACCGGCCCCGCCCTCTTCTACCGGCCCTCGGATCAGGCCTGCGTGGCCCTGCTCGTGCACCGGCGTGGCCCCGAGGGAACCCTCCTGGACCCCGAGGCCCTCCGCGCCCGCCGCTGGGGGCTCCTGGCGCAATTCATGGGAGAATCCGCCCCATGAGAATGCTTTGGATCCCGGTCCTCGCCCTGACCATCAGCCCGGCCGTGGCGGCCCAGCCCCCCCTCCGCATCGGTCTGGACACCCAGGCCCTGGAGTGGACCATCGCCCTCGAGGGGGGTGGTGCCATCTGCGACCGGACCGGCCGCCCCCTCCTGAAGGTGGCGCCCGAGGAGAAGCTCCGCATCTGGTGGGACAGCCGAGGCACCTCCGATCCGACCATCGAGTACCGCATCCAGGTGGGCCGCCCCCAGGATGCCGCCGAAGCCGCCGCCACCATGAAGCGCCTCAAGGCGCTCGGTGAGGACCCGGACCGGGTGAAGGTACCGGATGCCGACACCTGGCGGGTGGTCACCGGCCACTTCCCGGAGGCCCGCGCCGCCGAGCCCATCCTCCAGAAGCTGCAGGACCTCGGCTATGACGAGCTCTGGGTGTCCACGGAACCCCGGGCGGCCACCCCCCGCAAGGGCCGGGCCCTCTACGCCATCAATGAGCGCTACGAGCGCCGGGCCCTGCCCTCGGAGGGGATCTGGCTGCGGCCCGCCGGCGAGCTCACCACCCTGCAGGGCAAGGGCCGCTACCGAGGCAAGGTGGAGCTCCTCCCCAATGCCCAGGGCCGCCTCACCGTGGTCAACACCGTGGATCTGGAGACCTACCTCCGGGGCGTGGTGCCCAGGGAGATGGGGGCCTGGGAGTTCCCAGCTCTGGAGGCCCTCAAGGCTCAGGCCGTGGCGGCCCGGACCTATGCGGTGGCCAACCGCGGCAAGCGGGCCGCCGACGGCTTCGACATGAGCGACACCATCGCCGACCAGGTCTACGGCGGCCGGGACGGTGAGCAGTCCCTCACGGACCGCGCCATCCTGGAGACCGAAGGCCTCTTTGCCACCCACCGGGGCAAGCCCATCCAGGCCCTCTTCATGGCCAACTGCGGGGGGCACACCACCGACGTGGCCCAGGTCTTTGGCGGCGATGCGCCCTACCTGAAGGCTGCCCCCTGCTACCCCGCCAAGCCGCTCACCCTGCCCTTCACTTCGGCCCTCCCTGTCACCCCGGAGGCCCAGCAGCCCTGGCTCAGCTGGGAGCTGCTGCGGCTCGCCACGGCGGGACTCCCCATGGAGTGGCTCGCCGGCGCCCGCTTGGCCCAGCCCGCCACCCTCGAGGACCTGGCCCTACCCGTCCGGGCCCTGCAGCGCCGGCTGGCCCTGGAGCAGCGCCCGCTGGAGCCAGGGAACCTCTGCCTTGCTCTGGGGAAGGCCTTTGCCTTTCAGCGCCTGGTGGCTGGACAGGAGCGCCCCCAGGACGAGGCCTACTTCCTCCCGGACAGCCTTGCGGTGGAGCGGCCGCTGGCGGCCTTCCTCACCCGGCGCGGCGTGGTTCCGGCGGCGGTCTGGGGCGATGCCACCCCCCTGACCCTGCGCCAAGCCCTGGTGGTCCTGGGCCGCCTGTGGCAGGAGCTGGAGCCCTTCACCCCCGCCGAAGGCTCCCTCCTGGCGGACCGCCAGGTACGGCGCAAGCGGGGTGGCCCCGAGCCCCTGCCCCTGGCCCCCGGTGCCTTGCTGGCCGAGGAGGCCCCGGATGGCAGCCTCCGCCTCCTGGCCAAGGCCGATATCCAGGTGGGGGACCGCCTCAAGTGGCTGCCCTCCGAAGACGGTCAGGCCCTGCTCCTGGTGCGCCGCCTGGACCCGGATGGGGCCGCCTGGGACCGCTACAACCCCACGGCCCACTGGCGGGTGGAGTACACAGAGGCCGACCTGGTGGCTCAGGTCTCCAAGCGCATCAAGGTGGATGGGATCCGGGAGCTGAAGGCTGTCTACAACGACCAGGGCCGCGTGGAGGACCTCACCCTGGTGGATGGGCGAGGCGCCCCCCACCGGGCCCGGGGGATGCACATCCGGGGCCTCCTGGGCCTCAAGGACAACGTCTTCCGCTGGCTCACCGTGGGCCAGGGCGCCAAGCGCCGCTGGATCTTCTACGGCCGGGGCTGGGGGCACGGCCTGGGCATGTGCCAGACCGGTGCCTACGGCATGGCTCTGGAAGGAGCCACCTTCCGCCAGGTCCTGGAGCACTACTACCCCGGGATAAGCCTTCAGCGCGTGGACTGAGTTCCTGCCCCTGGGGGATTGACGCGACCCCCAAAGGAACCCAGGTTTCCTAGGGCAGGGAGGCCGCATGGCCACGGATGCCTGGATTCTGGGAGCGCCACTGCGGGTGTTGCGGCAGTCGGACCATCCCTACCACGAGACAACCCTGGCCACCCTGGCCCGCCACGAGATCTGCCTGGTCCGCCGCCAGGCCCCCCAGGACGCCGGGAGCGAGCTCATCCTGGATGGCCACACCATCTACCAGCCAGGTGCCACGGCCCTCCACCGGGCCTGGTTCGACGTCTGCCGGGAGCTGGGCTATGCCCCGGCCCACCACTGGGACTGGGACCCTGCCCTCATCCTGTTCCAGCAGGTCATGCCGGCCCTCGCCGCCGACTGGCACGAGCCACCCATGCCCCTGGATCCCCAGGGCCTGCCCCAGGGCATCCTGAGCCTCGCCAACCTCCGCCAGGCCTTTGCTGCCGCCGTGGGGGGCCTCCGGGACCGGGCGGCCGGTCCGGTGGAGGCCAAGGTGGTGGAGACCTTCGAGTGGCTGCCTCTCCGGGCGGTGGTGTTCCACGACGAGGCCCAGACGGCGCTGGACTTTGAGGGTCGGGGGCCCTGCTGCCGGGTCTCCCTCTGGCTGGCCATCCACCGGGACCGCCCGGTGGTGCTCCGCCGCCGCACCCCTGATCAGCCGGGGCCAGGTCCCTGGGCTCCCGCCACCCTGGAGGAGCGCCTCCCCGCGGAGACCTTCCTCGCCGCCGCCGGCCTGGATCCGGAGGTCCCCAAGGGCTTCGAGGCCGCCCTCGACGCGGCCCTGGCCCACCTCTTCAAGCACCTGGAGGCACCCCTGGAGGCCTACCGCCGTACCTACCCGGTGGGCATCCCCTGGCATCACACCCGCCGCGAGCGCCTCCTGGGCCGCACCATCGTCGATGTGCGGGCCGGCAACCCGCCCATGCTGCTGCTGGACGACGGCACCGAGGTGGCCATCGACCCGAACCCGGTCCCCTATTCGGAGGAGCGGGGGATCTAAGCCTTCTGCAGGGACACCGCCGTCACCTTGTACTCCGGAGTGCCGGTCACGCTGTCCCGGCCCGGCCCGGTGGCCCGGTTCACCCAGGCCTCCACCGCGTGGAAGGTGGCAAACAGCTCGCCAGGCCGCACGTCCTTGGTCAGGCGGGCCCGCAGGGTGAAGGCGCCGTGGCGGCTCTGTACCCGCACCGCGTCCCCGGTCGCCACCCCCAGGGCGAGGGCGTCCTCGGGATGCAGGTCCAGGCAGTCATCGGGGGACAGGCTGCGGTTGCGGGTGCCCCGGGTCATGGTGGCGGCGTTGAAGTGGAAGAGGCTGCGGCCCGTGTTCAGCAGAAAGGGGTGGGCTGCATCCGGCACCTCGGCGCTGGGGGTCCAGACGAGGGGCCGGAACTGGGCGGGTCCTCCAACAGCGAAGGCCCCGCCGTGCAGCCGCGGCGTGCCCGGGTGGTCCTCAGTGGGACAGGGCCACTGGAGCCCTCCTTCCCGGTCCAGGCGGGCGTGGCTGATGCCGGCAATGGCGGGCCAGGTGCGCCGCGCCTCGTCCCACACCGCTGCGGCATCTTCGAAGCGGAAGTGAACCCCAGCCCCCAGGCAGGCTGCCAGGTCACAGAGGATGGCCAGGTCCGTGCGGCTCTGCCCCTTGGGAGGCAGCGCCTGACGCACCCGCTGCACCCGGCGCTCGCTGTTCATGAAGGTGCCTTCCTTCTCGAAGGCACTGGCGGCGGGCAGGAAGACCGTGCCAAAGGCCTTGGCGGTCTCCGTGAGGAACAGGTCCACCACGATGAGGTCGTCCAGACCATGGAGGCACGCTGCGGTGGTCTCCGTATCCGGGTGGCTCAGCAGGAGGTCATAGCCGATCACCAGCAGCGCCTTGAGGCGACCCTCACCGGCAGCGTCCACCATGCCCATGGCCGTCAGGCCGGGTGCCACCGGCAGCGCCGCACCCCAAACGGACTCGTGGGTACCCTGGGCCGAGGCCAGCTTCTGGTAGCCCGTGAGACGGGACGGCTCGCAGCCCATCTGTGCACTCCCCTGGACGTTGTTCTGCCCGCGGAGAGGGTTCACCCCCGCCCCCGGAATGCCCACGTTGCCCGTGAGCAGGGCCAGCTGCGCCAGGAGCGCCACCGTGTCCGTGCCCTGGATGTGCTCCGTGACACCGAGGCCATGCAGGCACATGGCCGGCCGGGTGGTGGCATAGAGGCGCGCCGCGTGGCGGATGGCCTCGGCCGGGACGCCGCAGATGCCGGCGGCACGCTCCGGCGGCCAGGCCTCCACCGAGGCCGCAAAGACCGCCAAGTCCTCGGTGCGGGCCTGCAGGAAGGCCGTGTCCGTGAGGCCCTCCTGCAGGATGACGTGGGCCATGGCCAGCAGGAGGGGCAGGTTGGTGCCGGGGTGTAGCGCAAGGTGCACCGTGGCCAGGGCGGCCAGTTCTGTGCGCCGGGGATCCACCACGATGAGGGGCACGCCCGCCCGAGCTCGCTGGCGAATGCGCGCCCCGACGATGGGGTGGTTCTCGGTGGGATTGGCGCCCACCACCAGGAACAGCCCCGCCTCCTCCACATCCGCAAAGCAGTTGGTGGCGGCGCCGGCACCGAAGACCTCGGCCAGGCCCGCAGCGCTGGGGGCATGGCAGACCCGGGCGCAGCAGTCGATGTTGTGGGTGCCCAGGGCCAGGCGGGCGAACTTCTGGGCGAGGTAGTTCTCCTCGTTGGTGGCGCGGCTGGAGGCCAGCACCCCAGCCTGTCCTTCGGCCCGGCGCAGGGCCGCCGCCGCCGCGTCCAGGGCCTCTTCCCAGGAGACCTCCACCCAGGCTCCGTCCCGGCGGACCAGAGGTGAGGTGATGCGGTCCGGTGCGTCATTGAAGCCGAAGCCATAGCGCCCCTTCACGCAGAGGTGGCCACGGCTCACGGGAGCCTCGAGCACCGGCCGGGCTTCGGTGATGCGCCCGGCCTTCACGCCCAGATCCAGCTCGCAGCCGGTGCCGCAGTAGGGGCAGGTGGTCCTGACCCAGCGCTCGGGCAGGCCGTGGACCAGCCGGGAGACGTCCTCGATGGCGCCCGTGGGGCAGGTGTCGGCGCAGGCGCCGCAGCTGACGCAGCCGCTCTCTGCCAGACCGGCAGCGAGCTGGGGGGCGGGATGGACCGCCATGCCTCGGCCAGCCATGGTCCAGATGTCCTGGCCCTGGAGCTCCTGGCAGATGCGTACGCAGCGCCCGCAGGCCACGCACCAGGACAGGTCCACATCGAGGTAGGGGTGGGGAGACAGCTGCTGGTCCTCACGCCGCACGCCGCTGGGGGTCACGCCGTAGGCGTCCAGCAAGGCCCGGAAGGGCTTGCCTTCCAGGCGGGCAGGATCCTCGGCCGGGATGTGGGCTGCGTAGGCCTCCAGCATGGTCCGGCGAAAGCCCTCCAGAGCGGGGGTGTGGGTCTGCACGACCATCCCCTCCCGCACCTCGGTGGCGCAGGCGCAGAGGGGCCGTTCCTCGCCGGCGACTTCCACCTCGCAGAGCCGGCAGGTGGAGGCGGGCTTCAGCCGGGGCTCTGAGCAGAGGGTCGGCACGGGGATCCCCTCGCGCTGGCAGAGCGCCAGCAGCGACGTCCCCGCCAGTGCCTCGAGGTCGCGGCCATTCACCTGCAGATGGATGGATTCAGCGAGCACCCGGGTCACTCCAGTGGGCGGGACGTGGTGCAGTATGCGCCCCCTGGGTCCGACTTCAAGCCAGCTGTTCCCACGCCACGCCAAAGTGGTCGAGGATAGCCTGGCGCTCGGCCCGCTCCTGGTCGGCAATGCTGGTGTAGGGATGCTGGAACACCACGCGCCGCACCCCCCGGCGCACCAGGGCCCGGCAGCAGACCAGGCAGGGCTCATGGGTGACGTAGGCGGTGGCCACAGCGCCGTCGCAGAAGCCCAGGGCGTTCTCCTCGGCATGGCTGGTGTGCAGGCAGCGCTGGCCGGGCTTGCAGGTCTCTGGTGTGCAGTGGGCCATGCCCGGCAGCGCCCCATTGAAGCCCGCCGCCGCCACCCCGCCATCCGCCCGCAGCAGGACCGAGCCCACCTTGAGGCGGCAACAGGTCCCCAGGCGGCTCAGCTCGAGCGCCATGTTCATGAAGACCTGATCCTTCAGTGCCGAGCGAGACATGCGAACCTCGTGTGGTGGCCCCGAGACGATTCGAACGTCCGACCTGCTCCTTAGGAGGGAGCTGCTCTATCCAACTGAGCTACGGGACCCTCCCCACAGTTTCGCACAACCCAGGCTTGGCTTCCTACCGTGGTCGCAGCTCCGCCAGATCTAAGATGGGAGCTGCTCCTCCGCCTCACGCACCCTGCCCCGCAGGGTGCTCCCACTCGCCTTCGGCTTGCGGAGTCGGAGCCTCCCATCTGAGCTACGGGACCCTCCTTACAGTTTCGCACAACAATGTTTCAGGATCTTCCCCCATGCAACCGCTCTTCGATGCTCACAGCCACCTCGGCGGCGCCCCTGCTTCGGGGGTGGGTCGCCGGGTGCTCTGCGGGACCCGGGAGTCCGACTGGGAAGGTGTCTTGGCGGCAGCGGCGGCGGACCCGGGGGTGATTCCCATGCTGGGCCTGCATCCCTGGTTCGTGGCGGGGGCGGCAGCCGGCTGGGAGTCCCGCCTGGAGGCCCTGCTGCGCACCCACCCTGCGGGCGTGGGGGAGTGCGGTCTGGATTTCAGCCAACAAGACGCTGATCGCAGCGCCCAGGCAACCGCCCTGCGCACTCAGCTGGGCCTGGCCCGCACCCTGGGCCGCCCGGTGGCCCTCCATGCCGTGCGGGCCTGGGGGCCCCTCCTGACGCTGCTCCGGGCAGCAGGCCCCCTCCCGAGAGGCATGGTCCACGCCTACTCAGGCAGCCCCGAGACGGCCCGGGAGCTCCAGGCCCTGGGCCTCTGGTTGTCCTTCTCCGCCGCCCGGCTGGAGGCCCATGGCCCCGCCGCCCAGGCCTCCCTCCTGGCCGTGACCGGGGACCGCCTGCTCCTCGAAAGCGACGGCCAGGCCGACCTGGCTGAGGTGCTGCCCAGCCTGGCCAGGCACGGTGGCGAGGACCCGGCGTTGCTGGCAGCCCGGACCTGGGAGAATGGCCTGCAGTGTTTCCGGGAGGTTCTGGCATGAGGTGGTTTTCCCGCAGCGAACTGCTGCTTGGCGAGGCAGCCCTGGACCGCCTCTCCGCCGCCCGCGTCACGGTCTTCGGGCTGGGCGGGGTGGGCTCCTTTGCCGTGGAGGCCCTGGCCCGGGCCGGCGTCGGCCACCTGCGCCTGGTGGACCACGACGGCGTGGGGCCCAGCAACCTCAACCGGCAGCTCTACGCCCTGCGCTCCACCCTGGGCCAGCCCAAGGCCGAGGTGGCGGCGGCCCGGGTCCGGGACATCAACCCCGACTGTGACGTCGAGCCCCGCGTCACCTTCATCCACACGGACACCCTGCCGGACCTGCTCACCCCCCGCCCGGACGTCATGATCGACGCCATCGACTCCCTGACCTGCAAGGTGGCCCTCATGCGCACCGCCCACGAGCAGGGCATCCCCATCATCACGGCCATGGGTGCGGGCGGCCGCCTGGACAGCAGCCTGCTGCGGGTGGGGGACCTCAGCGAGACCCTCCTCTGCCCCCTGGCAGCGCGAGTTCGAAAGGAGCTGCGCAAGGTCGGCATCACCTCGGGCATCCGCTGCGTCTACTCCCTGGAGCCCGCCGACAACAAGCGCCCCGCCAACCCCGTGGACATCGAGCCCCACCGCGGCCCTGGCCGTCAGCGCAGGCCCGTGGGCACCATCTCCTACATGCCCGGCATCGTGGGCCTGAAGGTCGCCGAAGAAGTCCTACGAATCCTGCTGACACCAACCCCGATTTAGCTTTTCCCAGCTCCGAAATCGCAGAGCGATTTCGGAGCAGAACTACCGTCCCGTCGGCGCCCCATACTCCGCGAAGGTCCCCTGGAAGTCCTCGATGCCCTCATCCGTGAGGTGCCAGATGCGGGTGGCCACTTCGTCGATGATGTCCTCGTCGTGGGTCACGAAGAGGATGGTGCCCTCGTAGCGCTGGAGGGCATCGTTCAAGGCGATGACCGCTTCCAGGTCCAGGTGGTTGGTGGGCTCGTCCAGCACCAGGATGTTGGGCTTCTGCAGCATGAGCTTGCAGAAGAGCAGGCGGCAGGACTCGCCACCACTGAGCACATCCGTCATCTTGTTGCCCTCTTCGCCACGGAAGAGCATCTGGCCCATGATGCCGCGGATCTGCTCCTTGGTGGCCTCGGGATCGAACTGGTGCAGCCAGGTGACCAGCTCATAGCCCTTGGGGATGCTCTCGGCAAAGTCCTGGGAGAAGTAGCCCACGTTGGCATCGTGGCCCCACTTCACCTCGCCCCCATCCAGCTTCAGGCCCAGCTCCGTGACCTGCGGCGCATTGGCCAGCAGGGCATTGAGCAGGGTGGTCTTGCCGATGCCGTTGCGACCCATCAGGGCCACCTTCTCGCCCCGCTGGATCATGGCCGAGAAGCCCTTGATGACCTCGTGGCGGCCGCCGGTGCCGTCCTTGTCGGTGTCGTAGCCCTTCTTCACGCCCTCGAACTCCAGGGCGTAGCGGCCACCGGGCTTCAGCTGGTTGAACTTGATGAAGGGGCGCTGGATGTTGCTGCGGGCCAGGTCGCTGGGCTGGAGGCGCTCCACTTCCTTGCGGCGGCTGTTCACCTGGCTGCTGCGGGTGCCCG
>CAIMFT010000154.1 GCA_903840385.1 uncultured Holophagaceae bacterium | reverse complement strand
TCGATGGTGCCGCAGCGGGTGCCCATGATGACGCCCTGGAGGGGGGTCATGCCCATGCTGGTGTCCACGCTCTTGCCGTGGTCCACGGCGCAGATGCTGGTGCCGTTGCCGATGTGGCAGGTGACGATGCGCAGGGAGCGGAGGGGCCGGCAGAGCAGGATGGCGGTGCGGGCGGCCACGAAGGCGTGGCTGGTGCCGTGGAAGCCGTAGCGCCGGATGCCGTACTTCTGGCTCAGCTCGTAGGGGATGCCGTAGGTGCGGGCGTGGTCCGGGATGTTGTGGTGGAAGGCCGTGTCGAAGACTGCCACGTGCGGAACTCCGGGGAAGGCCTTGATGGCCGTGCGGATGCCCAGGGCATTGGCGGGATTGTGGAGGGGAGCGTACATGGCGAAGTGCTCGATGTCCTGGATGACCTCTTCCGTGACCAGGACGGAGTCGCCGTACTTCGGTCCCCCATGGACGACGCGATGCCCCACGGCGTGGATGGGGGTGTCGTGCAGGACTCCGGTGCGCAGGCGCTCCAGGATGGCTTCCAGGGCCTCCAGATGGCTGGGCAGAGGCAGGGACTCCTTGCGCTTCTCCCCATCGATGGTGCAGGAGAGGCTGGCCTCAGCCAGGCCAATCCGCTCGGCGTTGCCCTCGGCGACGGAGACTTCTTTCCCCATGTCGAAGAGATTGAACTTGAGGCTCGATGAGCCGGCATTTAGAACGAGTACAAGCACGGTTTCCCCCATGACGGTCACAGTCTATTCCGGTTCATCGGTGACCAGAGTCTCAAAGTTTACTTTGTGGTCATCATTGGGCCAAGATGACTGCTATTGCTGGGTAAAGAGCCCCTGTGTGAGGGTGGCTGGATCGGGCCAGGGGGCGGTCAGGGCGGCCTCGGCGGTGGCCAGGAGTTCCGCCTCCAGGCGCTGCGCCAGGCCCGGCTCCGGCCGCCAGTCCCGGGCCGCCAGCCAGGCCTCGAAGCGGGGGAGGGGATCCCGCTCGGCCCACTGGGCCAGGAGCTCCGGGTCCACGTAGCGCTGGTCGTCGTGCTCGGCATGGCCGGACAGGCGGAAGGTCTCGCAGACCAGGAAGACCGGCCCCAGGCCAGCCAGGCAGTGGTTCCGGGCGGCGGTGGCCGCCTCGTAGACCGCGGCGGCGTCGTTGCCGTCCACCGTGAGGGTGTGGGCGCCCTGGGCCCGCTCGGAGAGGTGGCCCGCCATCTGGCGCTCGGGGGGGGTGGAGAAGGCAAAGCCGTTGGCCTCGCCCACCACGATGAGGGGCAGGCGCTGGACCACGGCCAGGTTGAGGCCCTCGTAGAACGCACCGGTGGAGCTGCCCCCATCGCCGATCCAGGTCATGGCCACCCGCTGCTCGCCCCTCTGGCGGAAGGAGAGGGCCACCCCGGCCATGATGGGAATAAGGGCCCCCAGCATGGACGTGGGGGCGATGATGCCCCGGGCCACGGACCCGAAGTGGTTGTTGTGCTCCCGGCCGCCGCTGGGGCCCGTGGCGCGGCCCAGATACTGGAGGAAGACCTCCAGGGGGGTGGCCCCGCGCACCAGCATGGCGCCCAGGTTGCGGATCAGGGGGGCGATCACATCGTCGGGGCCCAGGGCCAGGGCCGTGGCGCAGGCGGTGGCCTCCTGGCCCAGGCTGCGGTAGACGCTGCCCAGGGTCTGGCCCTGGCGGAACAGCTTCACGATCCGCTCTTCCGTCAGCCGGGTGAGCAGCATGGCCTCGTGAAGGCGGAGGGCAGTGGCCTGATCCATCCGGTTAGCATAGACCCATGCTGACCCTTCGCCCCGCCGTTCCTGACGATGCGTC
Source organism: uncultured Holophagaceae bacterium (assembly GCA_903840385.1). Taxonomy (GTDB): domain Bacteria; phylum Acidobacteriota; class Holophagae; order Holophagales; family Holophagaceae; genus Geothrix. The sequence goes on along the minus strand of CAIMFT010000154.1, from coordinate 6,438 downwards.
CCTCATCCTCCAGTTCATCCGAGAGCTGGCGGAATATGAGCGGGAGCCCGATGCGGCCGTCGCCACCGAGGCGGACATCCAGCGCTACGTCTTCTCCGAGCACCCGCTGGTGAAGGTGGTCATGGCCAACTGGGAGGGGCAGCCCGCGGGGTTTGCCCTCTGGTTCCTCAACTTCAGCACCTGGGAGGGCAAGCCTGGGATCTATCTGGAGGATCTCTTCGTGCGCCCGGCCTTCCGGGGCCATGGCATCGGCAAGGCCCTGCTGCAGCACCTGGCGGCGCTGGCCGTCAAGGAAGGCTGGACACGCTTTGTCTGGCAGGTGCTGGACTGGAACACGCCCTCCATCGAGTTCTACGAGGCCCATGGTGCCAAGGTGCTGCGCGAGTGGCTGCCCTGCCGGATGGATGGTGCGGCGCTACAGAAACTCGCCGGATCAGGGGAGTGAGGTGGATGCTCTCAAAGGGAAAAGATCCACCGCCAAGACGCCAAGACGCCAAGGAAAACATGGCAATGTCTATGATAGGCAAGCGCACACCGGGTGCGCCGAGAGCTGAAAAGGCGTCCTCTGGAATCCTGTCCTTCTTGGCGTCTTGGCGCCTTGGCGGTGATCAGTGGTCCTTCTCCCTGAATTCTTCGGTGGTGCTATGACCTGGCCACCGCTGCTCCGCCTGAAGGAGGCCCTGGGCCCCGCTGCGGAGCTGGTGGTGGTGGGTGGTGCGGTGCGGGATGAGCTGCTGGGTCGGCCCCATGCGGACTGGGACCTGGCCACGGACCTGCTGCCAGAGGTGGTCATGGGTCGGGCCCGGGCCGCTGGCCTGAAGGTGATCCCCACGGGCCTGCAGCATGGCACCGTCACCGTGATCCTGGAGGATCGCCCCGTGGAGGTGACCACCTTCCGCACCGATGGCGACTACCGGGATGGCCGGCGGCCCGAGTCCGTGCGTCTGGGGGTCGGTCTCCATGAGGACCTGGCCAGGCGCGACTTCACCATCAACGCCATGGCCCTGCCCGTGGGTGGGGGAGACCTGGTGGACCCCTTCGGCGGCCAGGCGGACCTGGCCGCTCGCCTCATTCGGGCTGTGGGCGATCCGCTCCAGCGCTTCGCCGAGGATGGCCTGCGGCCCCTGCGGGCCTGCCGGTTTGCCGCTCAGCTGGGCTTCGAGGTGGCTGCCGCCACCGGTGCCGCCATCCCGTCCCGGCTGGAGGTGGCCCGCAAGGTCGCCCAGGAGCGGGTCTTCACGGAGCTGGACAAGCTGCTGCACGGGGCCGAGCCGGAGCGGGGGCTGCGGCTCCTGGAGAGTACGGGCCTGCTGGACCTCTGGCTGCCGGAGCTGCGGCCCATGGTGGGCTGCGGCCAGAACCGGCACCATCGCTACGACGTGTGGGAGCACACCCTGCGGGTTGTGGCCCAGGCCCCCGCCGACCCAGGCCTGCGCTGGGCCGCCCTGCTGCACGATGCGGGCAAGCCCGGCACCCGCACCGTGGATGAGCGCGGGGAGACTCACTTCTACGGGCACGAGGCCCTCTCCCTGGACCTGGCGGATGCCCTCCTGACCCGCCTGAAGGCCAGCCACGCCCTGCGCCAGGAGGTCGCGGCCCTCATCGGCCTCCACGGCATCCACCCCACGGATGCCTGGGGCGACCCGGCCTGCCGCCGCTTCCTCCGCCGTCTGGCGGAGGCGAGCCTACCCCTGGCGCGCTGGGCCGCTTTCCGTCTCGCAGACCACCAGGGCAAGGGCCTGGCCCCCGAGGCCTGGGAAGGGGACTACCGGGCCATGCTGGCCCGCCTGGAGGCCCTGGCGGCCACAGCGCCGCCCCTCTCCGTCAGAGGCCTGGCCCTGGATGGTGCGGCCCTCATGAAGCTGGCCGGGAAGGGCGGTGGCCCCTGGCTGGGCGACCTCCAGAGGCAGCTCCTGGAAGCCGTCCTGGACGACCCCACCGCCAACACCCCGGAGCGGCTCGCGGCGCTGGTGTTGCAGCTGCTTGCTGGGGGTTCAGGGAGTGCAGAAAGGTAAGCGGAGGACTGCCGAGGAGCTGAGGAGCGCGGAGAAAAGCACTGCCTGAAATCAGTTCCCTCCGCTTTCCTCCGCTCCTCCGTCTTCCTCTGCGTATATAAGCAGTTTCTTTTTACACACCAAAGGAAACGCCCGGCGACTGCCGGGCGTTTTCTATGCAAACGGCCTGGCTCAGGCGCCACCACCACCAATGGTGGCGTGACGGAAGGTGAGGCTGGCCTTGATGAAGTCCCGGTTCATGCGGGCGATGTTCTCCATCTTGATGCCCTTGGGGCAGGCCGTCTCGCACTCGCCGTGGTTGGTGCAGGTGCCGAACGCTTCGGCGTCCATCTGGGCGATCATGTCGCGCACCCGGAGGTAGCGCTCGGGCTGGCCCTGGGGCAGGAGGCCCAGGTGGCTGATCTTCGCGGAGACGAAGAGCATGGCGCTGGCGTTGGGGCAGGCGGCCACGCAGGCTCCGCAGCCGATGCAGGAGGCAGCGTCCATGGAGAGGTCGGCGTTCTCCTTGGAGATGGGTAGGGAGTTCGAATCCTGGGGTGAGCCCGCAGGGGCGGTGATGAAGCCGCCCACGGCGATGATGCGATCAAAGGCACTGCGGTCCACCACGAGATCGCGGACCACGGGGAAGGCCTCGGCGCGCCAGGGCTCCAGGGTGATGCTGTCACCGTCCTTGAAGCTGCGCATGTGCAGCTGACAGGTGGTGGTGCGCTCCTTGGGGCCGTGGGGGCGGCCGTTGATGACCATGCTGCACGTGCCACAGATGCCTTCGCGGCAGTCGTGGTCGAACTCGACGGGCTCCTCGCCCTTGGCGATGAGGCCTTCGTTCACAACGTCGAGCATCTCCAGGAAGGACATGTCGGGGCTGACGCCATCGGCCTTGTATTCGACGAACTTGCCGTCGCACTTGGCATTCTTCTGGCGCCAGACATGGAGGGTGAGGTTCATGGACTTATGGGACATTGGTCAGCTCCTCACTTATAGCTGCGGGTGGCGAGGTGGACGTACTCGAAGGTGAGGGACTCGATGTGGCGCACGGGATTCTGCCCCTCGCCCTTGTATTCCCAGACGGCGGTGTGGCAGAAGTTCTCGTCGTCGCGCAGCGCCTCGCCGTCCTCCGTCTGGAACTCCTCGCGGAAGTGGCCGCCGCAGCTCTCGCGGCGCTCCAGGGCATCCAGGCACATCAGCTCGCCCAGCTCCAGGAAGTCCGCCACCCGGGCGGCCATCTCCAGGCTCTGGTTCAGGCTCTCGTTCTCGCCCACGACCCGGACATCCTTCCAGAACTCCTCGCGGAGCTTGGGGATCAGCTCGAGGGCCTTCTTGAGGCCGGCCTCGTTGCGGGCCATGCCGCAGTACTCCCACATGATCTTTCCCAGCTCACGGTGGAAGTGGGTGGGGCTCTTGCTGCCCTTGATGGACAGCAGCTTCTCCACGCGGGTCTTCACGGCGGTCTCGGTCTCCACCACAGCGGGATGGTCGGCGGCAGGCCGGACACCGGGCTTGAGACCGGCCAGGTAGTTGCTGACGGTGGCGGGCAGGACGAAGTAGCCGTCCGCCAGGCCCTGCATGAGGGCGGAGGCCCCCAGGCGGTTGGCACCGTGGTCGCTGAAGTTCGCTTCACCGGCCACGAACAGGCCGGGGATGGTGCTCATCAGGTTGTAGTCCACCCACAGGCCGCCCATGGTGTAGTGCACGGCAGGGTAGATGCGCATGGGCGTCTCGTACGGATTCTCATCCGTGATGCGCTCATACATCTCAAAGAGGTTGCCGTACTTCTCCTCGATCTTGTTCTTGCCCAGGCGCCGGATGGCGTCCGAGAAGTCGAGGTAGACACCGAGACCGGTCTCGCCCACGCCCCGGCCCTCGTCACACACCTGCTTGGCGGCGCGGCTGGAGATGTCGCGGGGGGCGAGGTTCCCGAAGGAGGGGTACTTCCGCTCCAGGTAGTAGTCGCGGTCGTCTTCCTTGATCTCGCTGGGGACCCGCTTGCAGTCCTCCTTCTTCTTCGGCACCCACACGCGGCCATCGTTGCGCAGCGACTCGGACATGAGCGTGAGCTTGCTCTGGTGGTCGCCGGTGACGGGGATGCAGGTGGGGTGGATCTGCGTGAAGCAGGGGTTGCCGAAAGCGGCACCCTTCTTGTAAGCCCGCCAGACCGCCGTGCCGTTGCAGCCCATGGCGTTGGTGGAGAGGTAGAACACGTTGCCGTAGCCGCCGGTGGAGAGGATGACCGCATCGGCAATGTGGGACTCGATCGCACCGGTGACCATGTCCCGGGTGACGATGCCCTTGGCGATGCCGTCCACCATGATCAGCTCGAGCATCTCGTGGCGGTTGTACATCTTCACGGTGCCGAGACCCACCTGACGCTCCAGGGCCTGGTAGGCACCGATGAGGAGCTGCTGGCCGGTCTGGCCGCGGGCGTAGAAGGTGCGGCTCACCTGGGCGCCGCCGAAGGAGCGGTTGTCCAGCAGTCCGCCGTACTCCCGGGCGAAGGGCACGCCGTTCGCCACGCTCTGGTCGATGATGTTGTTGCTGACCTCCGCCAGGCGGTAGACGTTGGCTTCGCGAGCGCGGAAGTCGCCGCCCTTGACCGTGTCATAGAAGAGGCGGAAGACGCTGTCGCCATCGTTGCGGTAGTTCTTGGCGGCGTTGATGCCGCCCTGGGCCGCGATGGAGTGGGCGCGCCGGGGCGAGTCCTGGTAGCAGAAGCAGTCGACGTTGTAGCCAAGCTCGGCCAGGCTGGCGGCGCCGGCACCGCCGGCAAGACCGGAGCCGACCATGATGATCCGGTACTTCCGCTTGTTGGCCGGATTCACCAGCTTGGAATCGAACTTGTGCTTCTCCCACTTCTGCTGGATCGGGCCGTCTGGGATATGGGCATTGAGTTCCATGATGGGCTCCCTGGGATCAGTGAATGCAGCCGGTGAGGACGGCGATGGGATAGGAGATGTTCACGCCGACCACCAGGAGGGTGAGGCCCGTGGCGAAGTTCCTGCGGAGCCCGTCGTAGCGGGGGTGGGAGAGGCCCAGGGTCTGGGTGAAGCTCCACACGCCGTGCCACATGTGCAGGCCCAGGCAGAGCTGGGCGACGACGTAGAAGCCGGCTACAGCGGGGACCTTGAAGGCGCTCACGAAGTTGTCGTAGGCGAAGTACTCGTGGCCCTGGGGCGCCTTGAAGGCGGGGTGCAGCTGGCCGGTGGTCAGGTGCAGCAGATGGTAGACGATGAAGACCACCAGGATGAAGCCGCTCCAGCGCATGGTCCGGGAGGACCAGGTGGAGGCCACGCTCTGGGTCTCGCGGTAGCCCACCGGGCGGGCGGCCTGATTGTCCAGCGTGAGGCTGATGGCGGCCCAGGCGTGCAGGCCAGAGGCGGCGAGCAGCACGGTCCGGAAGATCCAGATGCCGGCTCCGTGGAGCATGCTGTGGAGGAACTCGGCATACCCGTTGAGCGACTTGGCGCCCATGTAGGCCTGGGTGTTACCGATCATGTGGACGGTGACGAACCCGAAGAGGACGACCCCCGTGGCCGCCATGATGACCTTGCGGCCGACCGATGAGGCCAGGAAACCGTGACCGCGAGCTTCCGCGCCCGCGATGCTCTGTTCAGCGACAGACATGGGTGGACTCCTTCATAGAGGCGAGTGGGTGGAACAGGGGTCCCGGGGCATGCCCGGGGCCGGTCTCGAAGAGCGGTGGCATATGAGACCTGATTATCGTCCTATGCCCCCAGATTCCAAGGGCCTGCCTTCGGACGCAGGTCACACTCCATCCCGACTCGCAGTCGGGTGGCACGCCCTGACATGCCATATGCGACCTTGCCGAAAAGCCTGTCCTGGGGTATGGTGAGTGTTGACCTTGACATGATCTTTGGTGAATTGCCTCCAGATAGGGGGCTCTGCGCTTAGGCGCAGAACACCAGCCGTCTAGGGGTCCCAACCGGCTCATTCCCGCACCACTGATTCCCCCCAACCCCAATTGCTTTCCTGGAGGAAACCCATGGCGACGATGAAGCGTCTCCTTGACTCGCTGGCACAGACCAGACTTTTCAAGGGGGCGATGACTGCGTTCATTGCCCTAGCGATGGCGAGCCCGGCCTTTGCCGGTGAGGCCGACCTGAAGATCCCTGCCCTGCAGGGCAGCTTCCTGGGCATGACGGGCCATAACCTGCTGCTGATCGGGCTGGTCATCTGCCTACTCGGCGTCGGCTTCGGCCTCGTCCAGTACGCCCAGATCCGGGACCTCCCGGTGCACAAGTCCATGCTCGAGATCTCCGAGCTGATCTATGAGACCTGCAAGACCTACCTGATCACCCAGATCAAGTTCATCTCGCTCCTCTGGGCCTTCATCGCGGTCATCATGATCGCCTACTTCAAGTACCTCTCCCACACGCCCATGGGCTGGGGGCAGGTGGTCGTGGTGCTC
>CAIMFT010000153.1 GCA_903840385.1 uncultured Holophagaceae bacterium | reverse complement strand
GGGCCAGCCAGCTGGCGGTGGTCTCGCCGTCCACGGTGGGGTTGGTGGCCAGGATGACTTCCTGGATGGTGCTGTCCTCCAGGCGCTTCAGCAGCTCCCGGACGCGCAACTGATCGGGTCCCACGCCGCGCAGGGGTGAGATGAGGCCCCCCAGCACGTGGTAGCGGCCCCGGAAGTGGCCACTGCGCTCGAAGCTGAGCACGTTGGAGGCTTCCGCCACGATGACGAGACAGGCCGGATCCCGCCGGGGATCCAGGCAGATGGGGCAGGTGGGCTGATCCGTGAAGGCGCCGCAGACCTGGCAGAAGCCCACCTTGTCCGCCGCCTGCTGGAGCAGGTGGGAGAGGTGGGCCATGGCGGCCGGGCCTTCCTTGAGCAGGTGCAGGGCCATGCGCTGGGCTGACTTGACGCCCACGCCCGGCAGCTTCTGGAGGCTCTCCACCACGGCCTCCAGGGGCGCGGGGAGCTTCATTACAGGCCCAGGCCCGGGAGACCGAGGCCTGCGCCCAGGCCACCCATCTGCTTCTTCATGGCCTCGTCCACCTTGGCCCCCGCATCGCGGAAGGCTGCCAGCAGGAGGTCTTCGAGCATGGAGGGATCTTCGGGGTCCATGGCGTCCTTGGCGATGGAGAGACCCACCAGCTCCTTGGTGCCATTCAGCGTGACCTTCACCAGCTCGCCGCCGGCGGTGCCTTCAACCCGCAGGCTGGCCTGGGTCTCGGCCAGCTTGGCCTGCATCTGCTGGGCCTGTTTCATGAGGAAGCGCATGTCCATGGGTTCAAGCTCCGGGGGGGACTTCGGGGTGGGTATGGGAAGGGAGGTGGAGGTGCGGCCAGTGGATGCGCCGCAGCCGCTGGGCCAGCCACAGCATGAAGAAGTATCCGACAGGCAGGGCCAGAAGCGCGAGCAGGGTTCCGCCTAGGAGGTAGGACTTCAACACCGGCCGGAGCATGGTGGTCATGGCATCGAAGCCGTCCCAGGTGAGGAAGCTGCGCCAGCCGATCTGATGCCACTCCACCCGCACCAGGTTGGCGCCGCTGCTGCGGCCCCGCAAGAGGTTGCCTAGCCAGGTGCTGAGCGTGGCCATGGGGACCACGGTCCAGGGGTTGTTGACGAGCATGGCCATGATCATCAGGGGCCGGTGCAGCCGGCGAAAGATGATGCAGAACAGGAACACCATGGCGCTGTGTAGCCCCAGCAGGGGGTTCCAGGCGATGGAGAAGCCCAGGGCGAAGCTCCAGGCCACCTGCTCGGGGCTCAGCTCCGGGTGCAGGATATGCCCCTTCAGGCTGGCCCACAGCCCCCGCAGGGAGTAGGTCGGCGGTCCGGCGGGAACCGGACTGGGGGTCTCGGAGGGAGAGGTCATGGGCGGAAGTGGTCGAAGCTGAGGTCCGGGAGGGGGTGGAGGGAAGTCCCATCATAGGCCAGCAGGGCGCCTTCCCCCCGGGTCAGCACCTGGCCCACGGGGATCAGGGCGATGCCCAGGCGGGCTTCCAGGTCGCGCTGGGGCAGGGAGGTGCCGAAGCAGCGGGCATAGTCCTCGCCGCCCTCCAGGGCCTCGGCGTCCAGGCCTGGGTCCACGGCGATGCTGACGCCCGAGGCCTCGGCTAGGTTGCGCAGGTCCCGGCTCAGCCCATCGGACAGGTCCAGGCAGGCATGAACTTCGGGGAGGGCCGCCAGCCGGACGCCCAGGCCCAGGTTGGGTTCGGGAGCCAGGTGGGCCGCCAGGTCGGGATCGGGGCAGGCGGGATCCCAGCGCTGGCCGGCCTGGAGCTTGCGGAGGCCCCGCAGGCTGGCCCCGGGCCGCTGATCCAGGTAGAGGGTGTCCCCGGGCTGGAGGCCGTCCCGGCGGAGCCAGCGGGTGGCGCCGCCAAAGGCCGTCAGCCCCAGCCCCAGGCCCTCCTGGCGGCCAACCGTGTCGCCCCCCAGGACCCGCACGCCTGCCTGGCAGCTGGCCTCGGCCAGGCCTGCCAGAAAGGCTTCGAGCCAGTCAGCGTCAATCTCCGGGCCCAGGGCCAGGGTTAGGGTGTAGCCGAAGGGGGTGGCGCCGGAGGCGTCCAGGTCCGAAAGGTTCACGGCCAATAGCTTGCGGCCCAGGAGGGCGGGGGGATGCCAGGCCAGCCGGAAGTGGCGGTCGGACTCCATGAGGTCCGTGGTCACCAGCAGCTGCTGGCCCGGCGGTGGCGTGGGCAGGGCCCCGCAGTCGTCCCGGAGGTCCTCCCCGCCCGGGAGCAGCGCCCGGATGCGGGCCAGGATCCCGGTTTCCTTCAGGCGCATGGCCGGACCTCCGTCACAAGTCCAGTCTCCCATGGCCGGGGAAGGGAGTGGACGCTTGGAATTGGGGCGGAGCGGATGGTAGTTTATTGAATCTGCCCAGCCGGGCCACCCACGCAAACTGAGGAGATCACCATGGCCATCACCAAAGTCTGGATCGAAGAAGGCTGCATCGTGTGCAACGCCTGCGAGGCCGAGTGCCCCGAAGTGTTCCACGTCACCGACACCAGCTGCAACGTCAACGGCGCCGTGCGCGAGGATGGCGTGGACTCCGAGAACCGCGACGAGCAGAGCCTCCTCTCCGGCAGCAACGGCACCGACCTGGAAGCTGCCATCGAGGCCGCCTCCGCCAGCTGCCCTGTGGAAGTGATCAAGTTCGACAAGGCCTGAGCCGCGCCGCTCTGACTGCAAGAACGGGCGCCGGAAGGCGCCCGTTCTTGCGTTGAGGTACCAAGGAGAAAACATGCTGAACCGACTGACAGCCGACCTGAAGACGTCCATGCTCGCCCGGGATGCGGCCCGCACCCAGGTGCTGCGCATGGCCCTGACCGCCTACAAGAACGAGGCCGTGGCCAAGGGCCTGGGCCCCCAGGGCACCATCTCCGAGGCCGATGCCATCGCCGTCCTCAAGCGGCTGGTGAAGTCCCGGGAGGACAGCATCGAGCAGTTCGAGAAGGTGGGCCAGATGGAGCGCGCCGCCCAGGAGCGCGCCGAGATCACCCTGCTCCTGCCCTACCTGCCGGCCATGCTCGAAGGCCCAGAGCTGGAGGCGGCGGTGAAGGCCGCCATCGCGGCGAGCGGAGCCCTCACCCGCAAGGACATGGGGCTGGTCATGAAGGCCCTGCAGGCGGCCCACGGCGCGGCCTTCGACGGCAAGCGGGCCAGCGTGTTGGTCCAGGGCCTGCTCGGCTAGACTTGAAGGTTTGAGGTTCCCATGAAGCAGTCCAAGCTCCTGATCCAGACCCTCCGCGAGACCCCTCGGGATGCCGATGTCGTGAGCCAGCAGCTCATGATGCGGGCCGGCATGATCCAGAAGGTGGCCGCCGGCATCTACAGCTACCTGCCGCTGGCCTTCCGCAGCATCCGGAAGTTCGAAGAGATCGTCCGCGAGGAGCTGGCCAAGGACGGCTGCCAGGAGCTGCTCATGCCCGCCGTGCTGCCTGCCGAGCTGTGGCAGGAGAGCGGCCGCTGGAAGTTCTACGGCGATGAGCTCCTCCGCTTCTGTGACCGCAAAGCCAAAGCCGACCTGGCCGAGCGCCGCGCCAAGGGCGAGCAGCCGGACGAGCGGGACTTCTACAACTTCTGTCTGGGGCCCACCCACGAGGAAGTGATCACGGACATCGTCCGCAGGAACGTCCGCAGCTACAAGCAGCTGCCCCAGAACCTGTTCCAGATTCAGACCAAGTTCCGGGACGAGCGGCGCCCCCGCTTCGGCCTCATGCGGGGCCGCGAGTTCACCATGAAGGACGGCTACTCCTTCCATGC
>CAIMFT010000152.1 GCA_903840385.1 uncultured Holophagaceae bacterium | reverse complement strand
CTTGCCGACGTAGCCCTTGTAGAGGGTGAAGTGCTGGTCCAGCTGGGCATCGCTGAGGCCCTTGACGGCGCCACCCTTGAGGTGGTCATAGCTCTTGGCGGTGTAGGCCATGGAAGTTCTCCTTGGAAGCGCAGGGCGCTGGGTGGGTAGTTTACCAAAAAAGTCGGGATTAGGTGAATGGGTGAATCAGGCGGCCATTTCCCGTAGGAACCAAGCCTCTTTCTGGTGGATCTGGACGAAGCGGGTGAGCAGATCGGCGGTGCCGGGATCCCCGGCGGCGCTGGCCAGCTCAATGCCGGCGTGGAGCAGAGCCACGGTGGCTTCCTCATTGTCCAGGGCCTCCCGGAGCATGGCGTCAGGGTCCAGGCGGGCCGAGGGACTGGAGATGGTGGCCCGGGTCTGGGCCTCGATCTGGGCGGGGCTGTGCAGGGGCACGCCGCCCAGCATGCGGATGCGCTCAGCCAACTCATCCACGGTGCCGTCGGCGGCGGTGTAGAGGTCCTCGAAGCGCAGGTGGTAGTCGCGGAAGTGGGGGCCGGTGACGGTCCAGTGGTAGCGCTTGGCATTGAGGGCCAGGACAAAGGCCGTAGCCAGCTCAGCATTCAGGTGTTCGATGACCGAGCGGTTCATGGGATCTCCTCAGGAAAGCCAGGTGCTCCAGGAGGCAGGCGCAGGCCAGCGGCCCGGGACCTCGGCGTGGTTGGAGACGAGGGCGGCCGGGGTGAGGCCGTCCGGAAGCAGGTAGCGCAGGGCCAGCACGGAGGGCAGGCGATCGTTGGGGCCGGCGGTACCCCGGTCCACGGCGGGGGCCACCCGGGAGCCGTCGGAGAGCTCCAGGAGCAAGCCGTCCGGGAAGGTCTGGAGGGCGGCCAGCCGCCCTTCCCGGAGGGCGTCCGGGAAGGCCAGCATGACGGTGGCGGCCCTGGAGGTTCCGCCGGACTCTCGGCGGGGCGAGAGCACCGCAAAGGATGCGCGGGACTCGGCCACATCCTCGGCCGGAGCGGTCTCCAGCGTCATCCCCTCGGCCCAGAGGGTCTCCACCAGCTGGTCCTCTACGCTCTCCTGGGTCTCGGGCTGAAAGGTGATGCCTTCGGCCAGGGTCAGGGCCAGGGCAGCGTGCCTTGCCAGGAAGCCCAGGCGGGCTTCAAAGCGGGCCCGCTCGGTGGCGGCGTCGAAGGTGATCAGCATGGGGCGCTCCGGGAGGCGGCTTAGACGTGCTTGGCGATGTCGGCGTCCGGGGCGGCCATGGTGCCGGCCTCGAGGCGGGTCAGGGCGTCCTGGAAGCGGCCCGCGTGGAAGCGCTCCACCTTGGCGAGGGTGGCGAACCAGGCGGCGATCTCGGTGTAGCCCTCTTCCTGGGCGGCCCGCACGAACTCGGGGTACATGTCCGTGTACTCGTAGGTCTCCCCGGCCACGGCGGACTTGAGGTTGGTCAGGGTGTCACCCAGGGGCAGGCCCGTGGCGGGATCGCCGGCCTGGGCCGCCAGGTACATCAGGTGCTTGAGGGCATGACCGGTCTCGCCATCCGCACTGTGCTTGAAGAGGGCGGCCACCTCGGGCAGGCCTTCCTTCTCGGCGACCTGGGACATCCAGGTGTAGCGGCGGTTGGCCTGGCTCTCGCCGGCGAAGGCGGCCTTGAGGTTCTGGTGGGTCTTGGACTCGATGAAGGACATGGGGTCTCCTGGAGGGCCGCAAGGGGCGGCAGGAGAGAATAGCCAGAGCCATGCCGAATCATTAAATAATTAAAAAATATAGAGATATAAAAATGACTCGACCCTCGAAGGCCCGAAATCATCGGCCGGTCGAGAGTCGAATTCACGAAATAGCGAGAGTCTTCACCCTATTCGGTGGGGGTCTCAGAGCCTTCGGGCTCGGAACCTTCAGACTCAGGAATGTCATTCCCCAGGGCGTCCTTCTTCAGCGCCTTTTTCTGGAGCTTCTCTTCTTTCTTTTTGACCCGAGCCAGGTCCTTTTGACGCTTTTCGAAGTTGTAGTTGGGCTTCCTGGCCATGGCTTATCCGATCATCACGAAGGTTGGATCCACTCCTGCCTTTGGACCAGTCTAGCGTGAGGCACGCCGGATGGCCTGAATGAGGTCGTCGAGGCGCTGGAGAAATGTGGACCGGTCCCGGGGCGTGAAGGGGGCCGGACCGCCACCCATGTCCCCCATGGCCCGCAGGTTGGCCATGAGCTCCCGGCTGGCCAGGGCATCTCCGATGGACTCCGGGGTGTAGACCCGCCCCTTGGCATCCAGGGCTCGGGCGCCCTTTTCCAGGCAGCGGGCCGCCAGCGGGATGTCTGCCGTCACGGCGATGTCGGTGGGGGTGACGCGATCGACGATCCAGTCATCCGCACCGTCGAAGATGCCCCGGGCCACCACCACGGACTCGAACAGGGGGTTCTTGGGGACCCGCAGGGGTGAGTTGGCCACGAGGTAGACCTGCAGGCCGCAGCGGAGGGCCACCCGAAAGACTTCATCCTTCACCGGGCAGGCGTCCGCATCCACGAAGATGCGGATGGGGGTGGCGAGCTCGGTCAATGCTTCCCCTCGGCGGCATCCAGCCAGCGGTCCGCTTCTTCCAGGGTGGAAACCTCTTCGGCATCGAAGCCGGCGTCGGTGCTGATCCGCCCCACCTGAATGCGGCTGAGGGGGATCTTCACCACGCGGACCACGGGACCCGCGCCCCTCAGCTTGAGGGCCTCTTTGGCGCGCAGGAAGTCCTTGAAGCCATCCTGATCGGAGGCATGGAGCCCGGAGATGTCGGAGACCACCCCAAAGCCTGCGGTGAGCTTGGCCGCCTCGGCCAGGATGGCCATGATCGCCGACTGTCGCTCGGGGCCCTCGAGCCGTCCGGCCATGGTGATGTACAGCCGGTTCCGGTCAGGATCAGAGCGGACCTCGATCATGTCAGGTCCGGAAAGGGGGTGGGGGCTGGGTCGCCCAGGCGCCGCCCAGCAGGGTGGTCCGCACCGGAACACCGGGTGTGCGCACGCCCCGGTGACTCATGCAGGTGTGGATGGCCACCAGCTCCACGCCCCAGGCGGCGGGGCGGAGGTGGGCCTCCAGAGCCTCGGCGATCTGCCGGACCATGCGCTCCTGGACCTGGAGGCGCAGGGCATAGGCCTGCACCACCCGCACCAGCTTGCTGAGGCCCACGGTGCCACCCGCTCCAGGCAGGTAGCCCACAGTGGCGTGCCCTTCGAAGGCGGCCAGGTGGTGCTCACAGGTGCTGACGAAAGGAATGCGCTCCAGGATCACAGGCACGGGCGCCAAGAGCCCCGGCAGGGGCTGCAGCTCAGCGGCCAGGTCCACCTCGTAGCCGGCGAGGCGCTCCTTCCAGAAGCCAGCGACCCGGGCGGGGGTGTCCTTCAGCTCGGGGGCATCGGGATCCTGGCCCAGACCCAGCAGGAGGTCCCGCACGGCCTGGATGGTCCTTGCCTCGTCCATGAGATCTCCCTGGTTCTTTGAGCTTGTCTTGAGTGTATAGCGGCAGTCGCCCGGGAAAGCATTACCGCAGTCCTCAAGAGTGGCCGGGTTGGGCCGATCCACTTGGCAACCCCCCGGGCCTGTCGCCCGGGCGGATGCCTGGAGGCCGCCGTGAGGATGCCCCTGCTCCTGCCTGTGATCACGCTGCTGCTGGGAGCCACGCTCTCGCTTGCTGCCGGAGAGTTTGCGGTGCTCAAGGGCGAGGTGGAGGTTGCCCGGAAGGAGCTGGTGACCATGGTGCTCTACCGGGCCAAGCGGGACGAGGCGCAGCAGAAGGTGGTCAAGGACACGGCCAATGCCGTGAGCGCCCACCTGGCCAAGCTGAAGGCCCCGGCGGGGCGGAGCGCCCAGTTCAAGGAGCTCAAGGAGACCTGGGAGGCCTTCAAGCTCACCCGGGAGACCGAGCTGGTACCGGCCATCCTGGCGGGCGAGAAGGAGAAGGCCGAGAAGATTGCGGCGGGCATCCAGAAGGTGCGCCTGGAGAAGTGCTACGCCCTCATGCTCGAGCTGGATAAGTAAGCCCAGCCAGAATCTGCTGCGCCAGGGTGGTGAGAGAGGGGTCCCTGGCCCCCATGACGAGGATGAGGTCTCCCGGCTGGGCCTCCTCTGCTAGGCGCGCCACCAGCCACTCCCGGGAGGGGGCCCACTCGGCGGCGGTGCCCTGGGCGGCGATGTCGGCGATCACCTCGGCGCTGCTGATGTCCTTGGCGGCGGTGCCGCCGGCGTAGAAGACGTCAAGAAACCAGAGCTTGTCCACGGGTCGCAGCTCGGCGGCGAAGGTCGCCACGAAGTCCGCCCGCAGGAAGCGGAGGGGACCGAAGCCGTGGGGCTGAAACACTGCCAGGATCCGGCCGCCGCCGCCCAGGCGGAGGAGGGCCGTGCGCAGGGAGGCCGCCACCTTGGCCGGGTTGTGGCCGAAGTCGTCCACCACGGTGACGCCCCGGGCTGAGCCCAGCACCTGGAAGCGCCGGGCCACGCCCCGGAAGGTCGCCAGGGGCTCGACCATGGCCGCCAGGGGCACACCCAGGGCCGCACAGGCCGCCATGGCCGCCAGAGCATTCTCCAGGTTGTGCCGGCCGGGGACAGGCAGGTGGAAGGGTCGTCCCTGCACGGTGAAGGTGCTGCCCTCGGGGCCGGTTGCTACGTCTTCGGCGCGGAAGGTGGCCGCCTCCGAGCAGCCGAAGACCGTGGCTCCGGTGGCAAAGGGCTGGAGGTTGGTGGCCTCGCCCACGACCAGCGCCTCCCGCACCTGGGCGCGGAAGGTGTGGAACATCTCGGCCACGGCCGCTTCCTCTTTGTGATCGCGCTGGAGGTTCAGCAGCACGCCCACCGCCGGGTGGTAGCGCACCACGGAGCCATCGCTCTCGTCGGCCTCGATGACCAGCAGGTCGGAGGCCCCGGCCCAGGCATTGCCCCAGAGGCCCTCGTCCTGGAGGGCGGTGAGCTCTCCGCCCGTGATGACCGAGGGGTCTCGCCCTGCGCCCCGCAGGATCTGAAAGGCCATGGCCACGGTGGTGGACTTGCCGCTGGTGCCGGTGATGGCCAGGGTGCGGTGGCGAGCCACCAGGTGGGCCAGGAGCTCCGAGCGGTGGAGCACGGGCACGCCCAGGCGGCGGGCGGCAGCCACATCGGGCGTGTCCTCTTCCACGGCGGTGGACACCACCAGGCCCGAGCAGTCCCCGGCGAGGCCAGCGCCGTCCTGGGGATGGATGACCACGCCCAGAGCCTCGAGGAGGGACCGGGCTTCCGGGCGCTGGCCCCGGTCAAAGCTGCGGTCACTGCCGCTGGCTTGCCCTCCCTGCATGGCCAGGAACTGGGCCAAGGCACTCATGCCGCTGCCTGCCACACCGGCGAAGTGGAGGCGGCCTAAGTCAGTCAGGGGGGACCGCCCGGCCGCAGGCGGCCTCTGCGTCCCCCCTGGCCCCCACACGGGTGCCGGGCAAAGCCCAGCCCCCGTGTCGAGGCCACCTTTTAGGGGGTTGGGATGAGCCACAGCCGCAGACTCGGCGATGAAGACGGCATCCCCCTCTGCGAGGTGTTCGAAGAGGTCTGCTACGGCAGCGTTGGCCAGGCGGACGCAGCCGTGGGAGGCCGGAGTCCCCAGCAGGTGTTCCTGGTTGGTGCCATGGAGGTAGATGAAGCGGGCGAGGGAGTCGCAGCCTGGCCCTTGGTTCCAGCCCGCTTCGAGGCCTGCCAGCGTGAGGACGCGGGTGAGGATCAGGTCCTCCGTGGCGGCCTCGCCCTGCCAGACCTCGCCGGTGGCGACGCGACTCCGGAACACGGTGCCGGGTTCTGCGCCGGCCCCGATGCGGGCGTGGATGCGGTGCCAGCCGGTGGGGGTCCGATAGGAGTCCGCCACGCAGCCCAGCCCCTTGGCGGCGGTGGAGACGGGGGCTTCAAAGAGCAGGCGGCCGCCCTCTAGCAGGCCCAGGCGCTGGGTCGCCGGATCCACCACCAGCACCCGATCCGCGGCCAAGTCCAGGGCCGGCGCACCAGGGCGGGCAAGCCCGGCCAGCAGCAGCGTCCGGTAGTGTGCTGCAAGGACTGGATCGGTCATGCGTCCGCCCCCACGATGTACCCCGCCAAGGCACTGGCTGCCACGGTGGCGGGGCTGGCCAGCCACATCTGGCCGGGTCCGCTGCGGCCCGGGAAGTTGCGGTTGATGGCGCTGAGGGTGACCTGGTCCGGGTGGCTGGACACGCCGGGGCCGGCGTTGATGCAGGCCCCGCAGGAGCTGCCCAGCACCACCGCGCCCACGGCTTCGAAGGCCTGGAGCCAGCCCTGCTCCTCTGCATGGCGGCGCACGTCCTCGCTGCCGCACTGCACGAAGAACGCTACGCCCTCGGGGATCCGGCGGCCCTCGGCCGCAGCGCTGCGGATGGCTTCATAGGCCCGGCGCAGATCCTCCCGCTTGCCGCCGGTGCAGCTGCCCAGGTAGGCGATGTGGATGGGCACGGCCTCGGCCAGATCCGCCAGGGCCACGCCGTTGCCGGGGTCTCCGGGTCGGGCCAGCATGGGCCCCAGAGCGCCGCAGTCCACCACCAGGGTGTGGGCGTAGACGGCGTCCGCATCGCCCTGCATCCAGGGCTCCACCGTGAAGTCCAGGCCCCGGCGCTCCCGGAGGAAGCGGCAGGTCTCGGCGTCCGGAGCCACCAGCCCGGTGAAGCCGCCGATCTCGGCGGCCATGTTGGTGAGGGTGGCCCGCTCGTCCGTGTCCAGGTCCAGGAGGCCTTCCCCCTGGTACTCGACCACGTGGCCCAGAGCGCCGCCCTCCCGGATGAAGGGCAGGGCCAGCAGGCTAAGGATCAGGTCCTTGGCCGAGACGCCGGGCCGCAGGCGGCCTCGCAGCAGCACCCGCAGGGTGGGCGGGACCGTGATGCGCACGTCTCCTGTGACCCAGGCGCAGGCGATGTCTGTGGTGCCGATGCCAAAGGCCAGGCAGCCCAGCGCACCGGCGTGCGGTGTGTGGGAGTCCGTGCCCACCACCACCTGCCCGGGGCAGGCGTAGCGCTCGGCCATGAGGGCGTGGCAGATGCCTTCACTGCCGGAGCCGTCGGCAAGCTCCCCATGGAGGCGGATGCCGTGCTTCTGACAGAAGGCCTCCTGGGCGGGCTTCAGCGCTTCGGCCACGGTCAGCAGGCCCTGGGCGCGGCGCTCGGGGCTCATGCTGTGGTGGAGGAAGGTGAGGTGGTCCCGAAAGGCCAGGATGCTGGCCGGGTCGTGCAGCACCGCATCGGGCCCCAGGGCCTGGGCCAGGAACCGGGCGGCCATGGGGGTCACGTAGTCGTGGCTGAAGCGCCAGTCCGCCTTCACGAACAGCCCATCGCCGGGCGCCACGGCGGGCAGGCCCAGGCGGCCCGAGGTGGCCTCCGCCACCGCATGGCGGGCCAGCAGCTTCTCCGCATAGGTCATGGGCCGTGGCGCCGTCGCTGGGAGCGGCGGCGTCACCTCGCCGGCCAGGCGGGCGGCGTTGTAGGCGAAGAGGCCGCCCCGGCGTACGATCTCGGCGGTGACGGGATCCAGGCCCGCCGTGAACTCCGCCAGAGGAATGGCCTCGCCCCGCCGTAGGCGCGGGAGCAGGCCCAGGTCCGTGCTGGTGAGCAGGCCGAGGTTCTGACAGTTCTGGCGGTAGATGCGCTCGAAGCTCTCGGCGAGTACCAGGCGGAGGCCGGCGCACAGCTCCGCATAGGGGCTGGCCTCCCGGCTGCTGCCCTTGCCCCGGCGCTTCCCCGCCACGCTCACCGCAAAGCCCCCAGCGCGGACCGACCCAGCCTTCACGGGGAAGGCCCCGCCGCACTTCAGTCCCAGGTAGGGGAAGTCCCCCAGTGTCTCGTCGAAGTGGTAGCAGATGTGGGCCGGGGTGATCTCGTCCGTGCTGATCTGGTCCCTGAGCGGCGTGGCCGCTTCAAGCTCCAGGTCCTCGCCTTCGAGCTGGCGGAGGATCCGTGCCGGATCCTCCGATAGAAAAAGGATTCGGCCAGTGAAGCGAATCGAGTCGGGCAACATCCTTCCAGCCTACTTCCTTCTTTCAACCACACGAAGGCCCCCGTCCGGGGGCCTTCGTGTGGCAATGGGGAAAGGACTCAGTCCTTGTTTTCTTCGGCCTTGAGCTTGGCTTCCTGCTCGTCGAGGTGCTTCATGAGGCGCTCGGCCAGTTCCTCGTCCTCGAGGGGCGTGAACATGTCGTCCTTGACCTCGAAGATCTCAAGGCTCAGGCCGTCCTCAGGATCAGCCGTGCCTTCCTCCTGGGCCTGGAGCTCGGCCAGGGGTGCGAGGATGGCGAAGCTGCGGCCCTCGAAGTCGAGCTCCTCGAGGATGGCGAACTCTTCCTTCTCGCCGTTCTCGTCTTCGAGCTCCACCACTTCGATCTCAAACGAGTCGTCGTGCTCGTGGTTGCAGTCCGGTCCGTGTTCGTGTCCCTCGTGAGCCATGGGCTCCTCCTCGCGCAAGGGACAAGAATAGCCTGAAACGTGCCACATCCAAGGGGGATGCGCAGGGTCGTCCAGGTCTAGGGCAGGCGGGCCTCGCCCGGGGCCGTGACCACGGCGGTGACGGTGCGGCGGGCACCCGGTGCCTCCAGACGGACCTTCTCGCCCAGCCCGGCCCGGCTCCGGGCCGTGGTGTCGAGGCTGATGGTGAGGGTGTCGTGGGTGGAGGTGAGGCGAATCTTGTCCCCGGACTGGACCAGGGGAATGGGCTCCAGGTCGGCGCGGGTGAGGATCTTGCCTGCTGGCACGGGGCGCAGGATGCGCTTGCCCTCCGGAACCTCCGCCAGGGCGCCTTCGGGAGGAATCCCCTCGAAGGGTGAAGCCTCCAGCAGGTCTGCGGTCACTTCCATCCTGCGGGCCAGGTCGCCCTTGGCGCGCAGCAGGCTGCCGACCCAGCTGCCCTCCAGGTCCACCCGGACCATGCCGACCCGCTCGCCGTTCACCAGCAGGGCCACGACTACAAAGAAGCGTCCCAGGGGCTCGCGCTTGCTGAGGTGGGACCCCTCGAAGGTCAGGACCCCCGCCCGAACCGTGGGCACCCGGGGGGGCTGGACGAGCTTGAAGCGGTGCTCGCCCCCGAGCTTGCCGGCTTCCTTCTGGGCGAAGGCCAGGGCGGCATCCGCCAGGCGCTCGGCCGGAGGGGCCAGCGGCGCCTGGCCGATGAGGGCCGGGACGCAGAGGAGCAGGAGGGCAGCAGTGCGCATGGTACCTCTCCGTCTAGCGCTTGAGCCCATTCAGGAGGCTGAGCATGTCATCCACCGTGCGGATGGTCTTGGAGTTGGCCTCGTAGGCCCGCTGGCCGATGATCATGTTCACCATCTCCTCGGCCACGTCCACGTTGGAGACCTCCAGGAAGCCCTGGTTGACGGTACCCATGCCGTCCGTGCCAGGGACGCCGTCGATGGCATCGCCGCTGGCCAGGGTGGGCTGCATCAGGTTGCGGCCCAGCTGGTTCATGCCGCTGGGGTTCACGAAGTGGGAGAGGGTGATCTGGCCCACCTGCTGGGGCTGGGTCTGGCCGGGCTGGGTGACGCTCACGGTGCCATCCGGGGCGATGGTCACGGTCAGGGCGTCCGAAGGGATGGTGATCTGGGGCTCGAGCATGTAGCCCGCCGCATTCACCAGGGCTCCGTTCTGGTCCGTGGTGAAGCCGCCGTCCCGGGTGTAGGCCAGGGTGCCGTCGGGCTGGGTGACCTTGAAGAAGCCGTCGCCCTCGATGGCCATGTCGAAGCGGTTGCTGGTCTGGCGCAGGTTGCCGGTGCTGTACTGCCGCTGCAGGCTCTGCAGCTTGGCGCCGTGGCCCATCTGGATGCCCGAGGGGATGGAGGTGCTGCTGCTGGAGGCCGTGCCAGCCAGGTTCACCGTCTGGTAGAGCAGATCCTGGAACTCGGCCCGGGCCTTCTTGAAGCCCGTGGTGTTTACGTTGGCAAGGTTGTTGGAGATGGTGTCCATGTTGAACTGCTGGACATTCATGCCCGCTGCCGCTGACCACATTGCACGCATCATGGGGAACCTCCCTTGGGAAATGGCTGAAGAGTTAGGGGCTACCTGGAGATAGCCACGTCGTTGATGGACTTGGAATCGAGGTCATTGCTGAGGGTCGAGGCGACCTTGAGGCTCAGCTCGAAGAGGCGGTTCAGGCGGATCATCTCGACCATGGTGCTGGCCGTATCCACGGCGCTCTGCTCCAGATGGCCCTGGGCCACGGTGCCCTTCATGGGGGCTTCCACGGCCCCGGTGGGGTCGAAGCGCAGGGAGCCGGAGCGCTTCAGGGAGCCCGGCTTCTCAAAGGCCTTGAGGTCCAGCTGGCCCAGCACGGCTTCCTTCTGCTGAACCGTACCGTCGGCGGTGATGCTCAGGTCCCCCTTGGCAGGGTCCACAGCTATGGGCTGGCCGTTTTTGCCCAGCACAGGGCTGCCATCCATGGCCTGCAGCTGACCGCCTTGACCCAACTGGAGACGGCCATCCCGGGTGGCCCGGTCCCCGGCGGGGGTACGAACCATCAGGAAGCCATTGCCTTCCAGGGCCAGGTCCAGGGGGCGGCCCGTGGCCCGCAGGTTGCCCTGGTCCGTGACCACGCCGGTCTCCCCGAACACCACGCCATCGTTGAGGGCGGCGCTCAGGGGCAGGCGTCGATTGCTGCCGCCCGCCTTGTTGAAGAGGGCGAAGAAGGATTGGTCGGGCTTGTAGCTCACCGTGGCGGCGTTGGCCAGGTTGTTGGCCACCACCTCCAGCTGGAAGGAGCGGGCCTTCAGGCTGCCTGCGGCGACGTAGTATCCAGAATCCATTGGGCACCTCTCGCCCAGCCAGCGGCTGGGACAAGGGGTATCCGCCAAAGGGATGCCAAAACCGAGTTCCCTACAGGAAGCTCCTCGCCCCGAGGAAGGCCTGCTGGTAGTAGCGGGTGGTCACCGCATCCTCCCGGATGCCCTGGCCGGGGCTGGGGGCATGGATGAAGGTCCCTCTTCCCAAATACATGCCCACATGGCTGACCCGACCGGGAGCCTTGGTGGCGAAGAAGAGGAGGTCCCCGGGCCGGGCCTGGCTGAGGTCCACCGGGGTGCCGGCCTCGAACTGGTCCTGGGAGTTGCGGGGCAGGCGGAGGCCGTTCAGCTGATAGACGGCTCCTGTCAGGCCGCTGCAGTCGAAGCCCCGCTCCGTGGTGCCCCCGAAGAGGTAGGGCACCCCCAGGTAGCTCCGGGCGGTCTCCACCAGGCTGAGCCTCAGGCCCGCCGCCTCCAGGGGGTGGGGCCGCAGGAGGCCCGGGGCAGCCGGGCCGGAGCCATCCGGTGCCACCACCCAGAAGGCTTCGATGATGCCGGCGCTGCGCAGGGCCTCGCCCCGGAAGCGGGCCTTGTCCCGGGAGGGGAAGTCCCCGAAGCGCACCCGGTAGAGGCCGTCCCCCGAGGCGTAGTAGGCCGCCTCCAGGCCCTGGGCCTGCAGGGACTGGGCGAAGCGGGCGGCATTCTCAACCTTGGCGAAGGCCCCGGCCTGCAGGGTGAAGCCCAGGCGGGGCAGCACCCGCACTGGGGCCCGGGGCGCTGGCGCTGGGGGGCGCACCGGCAGGGGGCTCGGCGGCCGGGCACAGGCCAGGAGGAGGCCCAGGAACAGGGGCCCCAGGTTGGCCGAGAGGCCCCGCAAGCGTCCGGGAATCATGCGGGGATCCTAGCACCGGCCGTCGCACCCGGCGGTCACAGCTAGGCGAGCAGGCTCAAGCCAGACTGCAGCAGCGACTGCTGGGCCGATGTGGTCGCCTGCTGGATGAGGGCCGTCGGATTCTGGTTTTGGTCGTAGGCGTAGCGGGCCAGGGCGGCAGCGGCTGAGGGGGAGACCATGGCTGAGGTGAGGGACTGGCCATCGCTGGAGAACAGGCCGGCGAAGCTGCTGCTGGCCCCGCTGAGCAGGGACTGCAGGAGGTCGGAGCCGCTGCCCGCAGCAGCTGACGTGGTGTAGGTCAGGGCGGCGAGGTCCGGGCTGGTAAAGGCCCCAGCCAAGGCATCCTGGGTGCCGGTGTTCCCAAAGAGGGACCCCACCAGGTCCGCCTGGGACTTGCTCGCTGCCAGGGCCTGACTGAGGGCCTGACTGGCGCTCCCGGTCTGCTGGAGGGTCGACTGGTAGGTGTAGGCGCTTAGACCGTTGACGTTCATGTGCACCTCCCCCTCATCCCCTGCTTTATCGGCCGCCAGAGCCGCGGACTTGACGGCCCCAAGAGAGGCCCTTCAACCTGCGGGCCGGGGGGGCGGTCTACAGGGAAGGAGCCCCCATGCCCCTGGACCATCTCGCCCTCCCCAAAGCGACCCGCAAGCCTTCGGGTGACCGGGTGCTGGTCTACATCGGGGGTGTGCTGCTGGCCGTGGCCCTGCTGTGGACGCTGCTGGGGTAGCCCCTCAGGCCAGCAGGTCCAGCTGGCTGCTGGCGGCCGCCACCGGCGGCGCACTGTAGGGACTCGGCAGCCCTCGGAAGGGGGGTTGGTTGGGCAGGAAGGCGTTGCTCTCCCCGCCCTGGGGCGGGAGGCCCCGGACCTGCAGCACGGCCGTTGCATCCCGGATCAGCTCCTGACCGGGCCCGGCGGGCTGGCTCCCAGGGGCGGCCTGGGACCCGACCCCAGCCCCGAACCGGAGGGCGTTCTCGAGGGCAAAGTCCATGGTGGTCAGGGTGTCCGGCTGGACCGCTGCCTGCAGGGCCTGCAGGAAGGCCCCTCCCGCCGGGGCCTGGGCCAGCGCGGGGACAGCCGTGGCGCCAGGATCCGCCGTCGTCGCCGGGACGGGCGGGAGGGCTGGTACCGGGTCCACCGCAGGGCGGAGGGCGGGGCTGAGGGCATCGATCCGGAGGAGTTCCATGGCACCTCCAAAGATAGGCCTTTTTCGTCGGGAGGTTTGACTATCTGTCCTGCGGGGGCCCCGTGGGATCATGGCGGATTCGGGAGCGGTCATGGGTGAGGAAAAGGTCAGTTACGCCTCCAGCGGGGTGGACATCAACCGCCAGGACGAGGCCCTCCGGCGCATTAAGCCCCTCGTGAAGGGCACCAAGACCCCCGGCGTCCGCAGCGACATCGGCCTCTTTGGCGGCCTCTTCGACGCCCGCTTTCCCGAGGCCAAGCCCATCCTTGTGAGCAGCATGGATGGCGTCGGCACCAAGATCAAGGTGGCCCGCAAGGCTGGCATCTGGGACACAGTGGGCCAGGACCTGGTGAACCACTGCATCAACGACATCCTGGTGCAGGGGGCGAGGCCCCTATTCTTCCTGGACTACATCGCCGCCCAGCGCCTGGAGCCCGAGGTCATCGAGCAGATCGTCAAGGGCATGGCCACGGCCTGCAAAGACGCCGGAGCGGCCCTCATCGGCGGGGAGCTGGCAGAGATGCCGGGCGTCTACGCCGAGGGTGAGGTGGACGTGGCGGGCACCATCGTTGGCGTGGTGGACGAGGCCCTGCTGCTGCCCCAGCTCGAGGCCATGGCTGCTGGCGACGTCCTCATCGGCCTGCCCAGCTCGGGCCTGCACACCAATGGCTACTCTCTGGCCCGCCGGGTCTGCTTCGAGGTGGCGGGTCTCGGCGTGGAGGACCTGCTGCCGGGAACGGACCAGACCGTGGCCCAGGCCCTGCTGGCCATCCACCGCAGCTACCTGACGCAGGTGCTGCCGCTGGTGCGGGATGGCCGACTGGTGGCCATGGCCCACATCACCGGGGGCGGTCTCACGGACAACATCCCACGAGTGCTGCCGGAAACCCTCGATGCCGAGATCGACACCCAGAGCTGGGAGATCCCGGCCCTCTTCAAGTTCCTCATGGAGCAGGGCGGCCTGGGCCTCGACGATGCCCGCCAGGCCCTGAACCTGGGGGTGGGCATGGTGCTGGTGGTGAAGCCCGACCAGGCCGCCGGGGTGCTGGACCTGCTCCACGCGAGCGAGGAACCCGCCTGGCTCCTGGGCCGCCTGACCGCTGGATCGGGCCATGTCCGCTACCGCTAAGGTCTCCGGGCGACTGGGCCTGCTGGATCCCCTGCGGGGCATCCTGGCCCTCTGCGTGGCGGTGTATCACCTGAGCGTGTGGTTTGACCTGACGCAGTCGGGTTCGGGCCAGAACATGGCCTTCGCCAAGCTGGGCAACTACGGGGTCTCGGCCTTCTTCGTGCTCAGCGGCTTCCTGCTGTTTCGCACCGCCTCCTGGTCCCGGATCCAGGCCGAGGGTGTGCCGCGCTTCTGGCTCCGGCGCTTCCTGCGCTTGGCGCCGGTGTTCTACCTGGCCTGCGGCCTCAACATCGCCTTCCACCTGGGCATGGGGCCGGATCCGACGCCCCGGTTCCTGCTGGAGAACCTCACCCTTACCTTCGGCGCCTTCCACCCCAACCATGCCCTGGTCACCGGTGGCTGGTACGTGGGTCTGGTGTCCCTGCTCTACTTCACCTACCCGGCGCTCGCCTGGCTGCAGGAGAAGGGGGGGCTCTGGTTCCTGGGGGCGCTGGCCCTGGGCCTGTGGGCCTGGAGCCTGCCGTCCACCCTGCATGGGGTGATGGCAGAGCCACGCTGGAACCAGTTCCACACCTACGTGCTGGGTCCCAACCAGCTCTTCCTCCTGGCCTGGGGCGGCCTGTTGGCGGGGCTCCACGCCCGCACCGAGGAGCGCCTGGACCCCAAGGTGGCCCTGCTGCTGGCCCTGCCCATGCTGTGGCTGCTGCTGCGGCCCGTCCCCCAGTTCTTCGACCACCTGACGGCGCTCACCGGGTGGCTGCGCTACCGCTACCTGCTGGTGGTCACGATTCTCGTGGCCCTGGCCGCCTTCACCCGAGCCGGCGAGCCGGGTCCGGCCGGCCGAGTGCTCACCCACCTGGGGGCCTGGAGCTACGGCCTCTACCTCATCCACCCCTTCACCATGAAGCTGGTGGAGCCGCACTTTGTCGGGCGCCTGGGCTTCAGCCTGGCCCTGGGCCTCGCCCT
>CAIMFT010000151.1 GCA_903840385.1 uncultured Holophagaceae bacterium | reverse complement strand
TGTGGCCGATGCCATCGGGCGTCACGAAGTCGTACATCGGGATCTGCTTCCGGATGTCGTTCACGATGTGGTCAATGTAGGGGACGGCCTTGTAGGCCAGGAAGACGGGCTCGGCGTTGGCGGCCTGCTCCGTGACATGGCGGGTGCGGTCGTCCTCCTTGTCCTTGCGGGTGAACTCGTGCCGCTTGATGAGGCCGTTCTCGTACTCCTCAATGGAGCAGAGACCCACCAGGCCCGCTTGCACGTGGTCGCCCATGCGCTGCTGGTAGACGTAGAGGCAGGGGGTGTTCTCCTGGAACAGGGCGCCACTCGCAATCAGGCCCCGCAGGTTGGACACGCCCTTGGCGTAGACCTCGTCAGCGTGGACGTCGATGCCGGAGGGCAGGTCGATTTCAGGGCGGCCCACATGGAGGAAGGAGTAGGGATTACCCTGGGCGAGCTCCGCGGCCTCCTGGGTGTTGACAACGTCATAGGGAACGGAGGCCACCTGGGCGGCGAGCTCGGGCCGCGGACGGTGGGCGCAGAAGGGCTTCAGCTGAGACATGGGTACCTGCCAGGGAAGGGGCCCCCGCGGGGCCGCACAGGCGTCATTATTCCCCCATGGCCGCCCCCTGGCGCACTCCTGGGGCAGATTTTGACGAAAGTCCCTTTTTTGAGCCTCGTCCGTTTACGCTTCGCCGAACTCCGGGCGGTGGTGGTCCGTGAGCATGGCCGCGTTCATCAGGAGCTCCGTGAGGGGCATGTCCATGGTCCGTTCCACCCGGCAGGTCTCTACGAACTCGATGTCCGGCCGGTCCCAGCTCAGGATCTCGTAGGCCGCGCGGAGGCCCTCTTCAGCCTGGTAGGCGGCATGGACCACCTCGCCTGCCTTGATGTAGAGCAGCCCCATGCCGGTCTCGGGCTTGACGGTGAGGGTGCAGGACTTCTTCTCCCAGTTGAGGAGCTGGAGGATGCTGTTCAGCCCAATGCCCCTGACCATGCCCGTGGGCTGGAACTGGGCTGCGGCCCGGATGGCGTCCATGAGCAGAGTCAGGCGGGGGGGCTTGGCCAGGATGCGGATGGCCCCCATCTGCAGGGGCGTGTTCAGGTGCTGGCTCTCGTCCAGGCCCGTCATGACGATGATGGGCACCTGGGGGTGGAGGCAGCTGGTCTTGGCGATGAGATTGAAGCCATCCATCACCGGCATGTTGAGGTCCGTCACCAGGACATGGACCGGCTCCCGGCGGAGGACGTCCAGGGCCTGCTTGCCGTCCTGGGCGGTGAGCACCCGGAAGCCCTGCAGACCTTTGAGGCCAGCTCGGTAGAGGCTCAGCGTCGCCCGGTCATCTTCCACCACCAGGAGGGTCTTGGTGGGGAACTCGGGATGGGGGAGGGCGTGAGGGCGGCCAGGAAGGTCCATTGCCGAGGTATCGGCAGGCCTGGGCCCCAGTCTTTACCTTTCCTCACCCTTGGGGATTTTGTGTGCTGGAGCCGGTTCTTTACCAAGGATAGCCAAGGCCTCCAAGGCGTCCCCAGGGTGCTTGGCTTCCCAGTCCGCTATCCAGGGGGGGAGTTCGGCATCCTCGTAGTCCCGCACCTTGCGGTGCCAACTCACCAGGGACTGCACCATCGCATCGTGGCTGTCCTCAGCCCGGGGCGCAATGTGACCCTCCCAGATGGGCTCCCGGAAGTACTTCCGCAGGGTGGCCTCGGCGGGCTTGCCCCACACGGCGTAGGTGCGGTCCACGGGGCCGCCCACGGGCTTCCGGTTGAGGTGCTCGCCGTAGAGGTAGTAGAAGACGGCATCCCCATCGCTCCAGTGCCGCAGCACCCCGAAGGCGCCCTTCAGGAGGTGGTCCTGGAGGCCCAGGTCCACGGGCTTTTCTGTGCGGAAGTCCCAGGGCCCCACATGGGCGTGGGCCACAGATGGGTAGCCCACCTCGGTGATCAGGGTGGGGCGCTGAAAGCGGGCCGTGAGGGTGCGGGCCTTGAAGACGATCCACCACCAGGCGTCCCGGATCTGGTCCGGAGAGGGGTAGTCGTCGTACTTGGCGATGGGGTCGTAAGTGTTAATTCCGATCACGTCTAGGCAGTCGCCGAAGGTGAAGCTGTCATGGCTGTCAAAGTTCACGCTGTAGAGCAGCTTGCCATTGAAGACGGTGCGGACCTCCGCCGCCAGGCGGCGCCACTGGTCTGGGAAGGGGTGGGTGGAAGCCATCTCCGTGCCCAGGCTGTACCACTCCACACCGCCCTCCTGGGCCAGGGTGGCCAGGCGGACATTGAAGGCCCGGTAGCTGGCCCACCAGTGGTCCCAGTCCGCCGGTTCGATGTTGCCGCGCCACCACTCGGCGTTCTCGGCCTCTTCCCGCATGTTGAGGGTGGGGAAG
>CAIMFT010000150.1 GCA_903840385.1 uncultured Holophagaceae bacterium | reverse complement strand
CCATGCCACATGGGCAGGGAGTCGTTGGAGCCGCCCAGGCTGGGCAGGCGGGTGGCGGTCTTCTGCTCCAGGTCGTAGAGCCAGATCTCCGAGGCCATGCCCCCGCGGTAGCGCTTCCAGGTGCGGAAGTCCGTGCTCACGGGCTGGTAGGCCAGGAGCTTGCCGTCCGGCGACAGAGCGCCGAACTCAGCGTAGGGCAGGGGCAGGGCCACGGGCAGCCCGCCCTCCTTGGGGACCAGGAAGAGCTTGTTGAAGCGGTCCTTGCCGGACTCCATGCCCGAGGCGAAGAGCAGGGACTTGCCGTTCGGGTGCCAGGCCACCAGACGGTCGCCCAAGGGGTGGTGGGTGACCCGGGTGGGCACCCCGCCAGTCACGGGCAGCACGTAGACGTCCTGGTTCCCATCGTAGTTGGCCGAGAAGGCCAGCTCCCGGCCATCCGGGGAGAAGCGGGGGAAGGACTCCTCACCCTTGGGGGTGGAGAGGCGCTGGGCCGTGCCGCCAGCCTTGGGCACCAGCCAGATGTCGTTGGCATAGGTGAAGGCGATCTGGGTGGCCGAGACGGCGGGATAGCGCATGAGCCGGGCATCGATCTGGGCGGTGGCGCTAAGGGCGGTGGCCACGACCAGGGCCGTGGAGAAGCAGGGAAGCAGGCGCATAGAATCTCCGGGGCTCGGTGGGGGTCCATGAAGCTTACGCCAGGACCCTTCCTGCGGTTGAGCCCAGGTTGTTAATTGCAGCGAAAAAAGCGCAACAACCTTGGCGGAGCCCCGGCCCCGCTAAGGTTGTCCCTGGGAGGCCACGTTGAAATCCATCCTGCTTGCCTTGCTCGCCTGTTCCACCCTGCTGCCCCAGGCCCCGGCCCTGGAAGAGGCGGCTCTGCGGGCCCACATCTCCTTCCTGGCGGACGATGTGCTGGAGGGCCGGGGCACCGGCCAGCGGGGCGGGGACCTGGCGGTCCGCTACCTGGAGACCCAGCTGCAGGCCCTGGGCCTGCAGCCGGTGGGGGCGGGGGGCTATCGCCAGAAGGTGCGGCTGGCAGGCATCCGGCTGGAGGCCAGCACCACCTTCCGCTTCGAGGGCCCTGGCGGCGCGCTGACCCCGGCGCTGGGCACCGATATGGCGCTGGGTCCCGCCGCCGCCGAAGCTCAGGTGACGGTGGATGCGCCCCTGGTCTTTGTGGGGCATGGCATCACCGATGCCCAGCGGGATGACTACAAGGGGCTGGATGTGCGGGGTCGCATCCTGGTGATGCTGGTGGGCGACCGCCAGGCCGGCCCACCCATGCCCCTCTGCTGCGAGGCCGAGAACTACCAGGGCCGGTGGACCTACAAGTTCGAGGAGGCCCGCCGCCGGGGCGCCGCCGGGGCCCTGCTGGTGCACACCGATGGCTCGGCTGGCTACGGCTGGACGGTGGTGCGGAACAGCTGGTCCCAGGAGCGCTTCCAGCGGGAGGGCGCCGGTCAGGTGGGGGCCGCCCAGGGCTGGCTCACCGAGGCCACGGCCACCCGGCTCTTCGCCCTGGCGGGCAAGGACTTCCGCTCCGTGGCCGCCGGTGCCGACCGGCTGGACTTTCAGCCCGTGCCGCTGGCCCTGCGTGGCATCGGCAGCCTGCGCTCGGCGGTGCGCCGCCTGGACCAGTGGAACGTGGTGGGCCTGCTGCCGGGCCGGGATCCTGCCCTGGCCCAGGAGGCGGTGCTCCTGAGCGCCCACTGGGACCACTTTGGCAAGGGTGCCGACGGCGCCATCTACCCCGGCGCCGTGGACAACGCCACCGGCTGCGCCGCCGTGCTGGTGCTGGCCAAGGCCCTGGCGGCCAAGCCGCCGGCCCGCAGCGTGCTGTTCTTCTTCCCCTGTGCGGAGGAGCACGGCCTGCTGGGCTCAGCGGCCTACGTGGAGGCCCCCCTCTGGCCCCTGGCCCGCACCAAGCTGGTGATCAACCTGGAGAGCCTCAACGTGGTGGGGCCCACCCGGGACATCGGCATCCTGGGTACGCCGGAGCCCGGCCTCCGGGCCCTCTGTGGCGAAGCCGCCGCTGCCGTGGGGCTGACCCTCACGCCGCCCCGGCCCGATCCTGCCGGCCTCTGCTTCCGCACGGACCACTTCCCCTTCGCCAAGGTCGGCGTGCCGGCAGTGTCGCCCGGCTTCTCGCTGGATGGGGGCTGGGACTACCTGGGCAATCGGGCGGCAGCCCAGGCCCAGGCGGCGGCCTTCATGACCCGCTACCATCGGCCCACCGACCGCTATGACCCCGCCTGGAACCTGGCGGGGCTCATGCAGCAGCTGCGGTTCTCACTGGAGCTGGCCAACCGGGTTGCTAGCGCCCCGTAGTGATGGCCTCGTGGGCGGTACCGCCGGCCTTCACCTTGCTGTAGTCCAGCTGGCTGCCCCGCAGGCTGTGCGGGATCACATACACCACGATCATGGCCACCGTGGCCAGGGCCACGCCCACGCGGCTCCAGCCTTCCCGGGGATGGACCCGGGGGCCGGCCGCCAGGGCCGCCACCACCCAGGCCAGCCACATGAGCAGGGTCTTGTTGTCTGTCAGGTCGTAGCCGTAGGGCCAGCCGGTCCAGTAGGCCCCGAAGGCATGCTTCTGGACCATGGGCCCCAGGATCAGGCCACCCAAGGTCATGAAGGCCAGGGTCACCCACAGGTGGCGGCGGGGCACGGTCTGGCCGAAGAGGCAGCCCAGGGCGGTGCGGAGGCCCAGCATCACAGCCATGAACATCATGAACACATGGGGCAGCAGCACGGTGAGGGGCACCGGCCCCTTGAAGCGCAGCACGATGGGATCGACCTTGGGAATGCGCACGGCCGCTGCGCCTGTACCCACTTCCACGGTGTACTCCACCTTGCCCGCCGGGGGCTGGATGGGCAGGTAGCCAGCGAGCTCGGCCTTGCCGTTCTTCGTCTCCTTGACCATGGGCTGGCGGCTCCAGTCCTCCTGGGTGGGGTAGTGGCGCCAGACCAGGGTGCCGGGCAAGCCGGCATCCGGCAGGGCCACGCGGGCCTCGCGGATGGTCTCCTGGCTGCGGACCAGGCTGTAGGCCACGTCCTTGCCTGCGACCACGGCTGCGCCGCGCAAGGGGTAGGTGGGGCCGGTCTTGCGCTGATAGATCAGGGCGGTGGCCATGAGGAGGGCGGCGGCGACCCAGAGGAGGATCGAGCGGGTTCGGGAGATAGGGGCGGCAGTAACCATAGCCGACCATTCTATCTCAGGGTCGGCACCCTCGCCCAGCGCAGCTTCGCACTGGTAGACCTGGGGTTGGCGCGGCGCTCCTCCGGTGCGGCCCGGATGGGGTCCGGGGCCACGGTCTCGTAGGTGCCCTCCCGGAGGCCTCGCTGGAAGGCCTTCTTCACCCGGCGGTCCTCGCCGCTGTGGAAGGTGAGGATGGCGACCCGGGCGCCGGGCTTCAGGCAGGCCGGGAGCAGGGACAGGAACTGGTCCAGCACCGTGAATTCGTCGTTCACTGCGATGCGGAGGGCCTGGAAGGTGCGCTGCAGGGACTTCTTGGTCTCCGCCTCCCGGTCGAGGTCGGCGACCTCGGCACGGAGGGCCGTGCGCACCCGCTCCGCCAGGTCCCGGGTGGTGCGGATGGCGGCGCCCTGGACCGCCCGGGCGATGGCGGCGGCGTGGGGCTCGTCGGCGTTCGCCACGAGGAGGTCCACCAGGGTCGCCTCGTCCAGGCTGGCCAGGAGGTCAGCAGCGGTGCGACCCCGGTTGGGGTTGAGGCGCAGGTCCAGGGGGCCGTCCGTCTTCCAGCTGAACCCCCGGGCCGGGTTGTCGATCTGCATGGAGGAGACGCCCAGGTCCGCCAGCACCACATCGAAGCCGCCGGACTCGGCCTGCAGGCGGGGCAGCCCCGCGAAGTTCATGCGGCGCACAGAGAGCACATCCTCGCCGAAGCCCAGGTCCCGCAGGCGGGCCTCGGTGCGGGGCAGCTCCAGGGGGTCCACATCCACGCCGTAGAGGTGCCCGCCCGGCAGCAGGCGGGGCAGCAGCTCCCGGGTGTGGCCGCCATAGCCCAGGGTGGCGTCCAGGGCCACCTCACCGGGCTGGGGGTTCAGCACCGCGAGGATCTCTGCCACGCAGATGGGCCGGTGCGTCCCGGCGGGCGTGTGCCCCCGGGCGATGACCTTCTCCAGCTCCGCGGCGTGGTAGCCGGGCGCCAGCTCCTTGTACTTCTCCTGAAAGCGCCGCGGATGCGTCCCCTTGTAGCGGACCCGGCGGCGGGGAACCTCGTCTTCAGTCATTCCCGAATGGTAGGGGCAAGCGTGGGGGATGGGAGAATAGAAAAAATTGAAACTGATCCAACGCTAAGACGCTAAGACGCTAAGAAAAGCGAAGTAGGAAGGGGGTTGAAGGACAAATCCGAGAGTCATTCCTTTGCGTCTTCGCGTCTTCGCGTTGGATCTTGTTTATTCCTGCGTGGTGCCGGGGCCTGAGGACTGGGCCAGGGTGTTGATGAAGTCGGCGAGCGCTGCGAGGAGGGCGGCGGGCTGGTCCCGGTGGGGGGAGTGGCCGCAGTCTGGGAGGGCCAGCAGGCGGGTGCCGGGGACCTGCTCGGCGATGACCTCGATCTGGCGCAGGCTGGCGTACTCGTCGTCCACGCCCTGGATGGCCAGGATGGGGCAGGTGATGTGGGGCAGGCGGTCCACGATGTTCCAGTGGCGGTACTCCGGGGAGAGCCAGATGTCGTGCCACTCGCGGAACACCCGGGCGGCGTCGGCATGGTGCCGGGCCAGGCGGGCGGGCCACTCGGTGGTGCGCCAGACCTCGCCCGCAGCCCGGATGCCCGCCAGGGTCTCCTCCTCGATGAACTCGTGGGGGGCCATGAGGGCGATGCCCAGGGGGGCGTCTGGGTGGGCCGCCGCATAGAGCAGGGCCATGGTGCCACCGTCACTGTGGCCGATGACCACGGGGCGCACCACTCCCAGCGCCGCCAGGAGGACCGGCAGGGCCTCCTCGCCCTCCCGGTGCTGGTAGCGGGCATTGCGAGGTTCGGGATAGGGCTCCGACTGGCCGTAGCCTGCGCGGGAAGGCACCAGGACCCGGCACCCCGTGGCCTCCGCCAGGCGCTCCGGGAACTTGCCCCACATGGACGCCGAGCCCAGTCCCTCGTGGAGCAGTACCAGCACGGGCCGCCCTGCGGCCGTGGCCGGAACATCCCGGTACTCGACGCGTCGGCCCTCCAGGACCAGGTGCTGCATGGGCACGGCGGCCTCCCAGCTCCATCCTAGGGGCCATAGGCGCTACCCTTCCAGCATGGAGATGCCTTCTTTCCGCCCCATCGGCTTTGTGCGCTCGCCCTATGCGAAGCGCATCGACGCGCCGCACCAGCCCACGGTGGTGGCGGGCACCGAGTCTGGCGCCGTGGTGGAGGCCACGCTGGAGCTGG
>CAIMFT010000149.1 GCA_903840385.1 uncultured Holophagaceae bacterium | reverse complement strand
CCACACGGCGGCGGTGAATGACTGGACCTCGGTGGGGACGCCCCACCCAGTACCCTTCGGCACTGGGCAGACGGACACTCAGGGCAACGGCCACTTCACCACCACCAGCACAACCTTCACCAGTGACTGCGGAAGCTGCCACTCGCACACCGGCACCAGCCCGGTGGCCACGGCACCACTCTGCAGCGTCTGCCACACCCAGGGCAATCCCACGGCCGCCGGACTGGGCACGGGCACCTGCCTGAGCTGCCATGTGGGCGGGGCTGGCCTGCCCACGGGCCCAACAAGCGGAATCTTCCCGAGCATCGCTGGGGCGCACAGCAAGCACATGGGCCTGGCCACGGGCCTGAGCTGCAACACCTGCCACGCGGGTAGCGGGACGGGGACCACGACCCATTACACCAATGCCAATGCAAGGACCGGCACCCCCACTGGTCCCGGGTCGGTTGCCATCGACAGCACCTATAACGCCAAGGGTGCCACGGCCACGTTTACTCCCAGCGCTCTCACCTGCGCCAGCGTCAGCTGCCACGGTGGCCAGACCACCCCGATCTGGACTGCCGCCGGCAGCATCAACAGCACCCTGGACTGCACCAAGTGCCACAGCGTGAGCCTCACTGCTGGGGACCCGCAGTACAACAATGCCTTCGGTCGCCACAGCCTAGGGACCCACGCCGCCCACACCTGCGTCACCTGCCACAACATGGCCAATGGCTCGCCCGGGGCGCTGGCCCACTTCAAGTACCTGAACACCCCGGCGGTGGACGGTGTGGCCACGGGAACCCCTTCGGATCAGCTACCCAGCGGCACGATCGAGTTCGATTCGTCCGTGACGGGGGCCAAGACCTACACCGTGACTACGAACACCCAGGGCAATGGCGGCTGCACCCTGACCTGCCACACCCACCTCCACACGCCCACCTACGAGACCTGGACCGCCAGCGGCTCACCCCATCCCATCCCCTTCGGAGCGGGCCAGATCGACAGCCAGCTGAACGAACACTTCCTGGTGAACGCCACCACCTTTGCCTCGGACTGCAGCATCTGCCATGCGTATACAGGGACCTCGCCCAACGCTTCAGCGCCTCTGTGCAATGTCTGCCACAGCCGCGGGAACCCTGCGTCCGATGCCTATGGCCCCGGCACCTGCCAGTCCTGCCATGAAGGCGCCACCGGCCTGGTGGGCGGACCCGCTGGTACCACCTTCCCCAGCAAGGCCGGTGCCCACAGCAAGCACCTGAGCTTGGCCACCACCCTCTACTGCGAGTCCTGCCACGCCAACAGTGGTACCGGGACCAGTCGGCACTATCTCAACGCCGACGCCCGCATCGCCATCCCGGTGGGACCGGCCACCGTCAATGTGGACCCCATCTACACAGCCAAGACCGGGGGCAGCATCGCCTTCACCCCCGCCACTTTGACCTGCTCCAACATCAGCTGCCACGGGGGGCAGGTCACCCCCAACTGGCAGACCGGTAGCCTCAACACCAATGCCCAGTGCACCGCCTGCCACGCCACCACGGCCCAGGCCGGAACCGCCACCCAGTACAACGACGCCTATGGCCGCCACAGCATGGGCACCCACAACGCGGTGGCCTGCACCACCTGCCACACCATGACCAACGGCAGCCTGGGCGCCAACGCCCACTTCAAGTACCTGAACACCCCCGCGGTGGACGGCCTCAACCCCAGCGCCACCCCGGCGGACCAGCTGCCCAGCGGGACCATCCTCTTCGATCCCGCCATCGCCTCGGGGGCACTGACCTACTCCGTCAACGGTGGCACCCAGGGGAATGGGGGCTGCGCCCTCACCTGCCACACCCACATCCACGTGCCGACGGTGGAGACCTGGACCTATAACGGCCCGCCCCACCCCATCTCCTTCCTTGGGAACCAGCTGGACACCCAGGGCAACGGCCACTTCACCGCCACGGCCGCCACCTTCGCTTCGGACTGCAGCCTCTGCCACGTCTACTCCGGGACCTCGCCCAACGCCACGGCCCCCGCCTGCAATGTCTGCCATGCCAAGGCGGATCCCACCCAGGTCTCCACGGGAACGGGCACCTGCCTCTCTTGCCACACTGGGGCCAGCTTCCTGACCCTGGGGCCGGACGGCAATGCCTTCCCCAGCCTTCTCGGCAAGCACGCCAAGCACCTGGCATTGCCCACCACACTGGACTGCGGCACCTGCCACAACGGCGTGGGGGCCGGTAGCTCAACCCATTACCAGAACGCCAACGCCCGCGTCTCGACCCCGGTGGGGCCGGGCACGGTGCGGATTGCCTCCACCTACGATGCCGAGACCGGGACGCCGAGCGGTGCCTCGGCGGCCTTCAACCCTGCGGCCCTCACCTGCTCCAGCGTGAGCTGCCATGGCGGCCAGGCCACCCCCAGCTGGCAGACCGGGACCCTCAACTCCGCCACCCAGTGCGGCTCCTGCCATGCCATCAACGGCGGGGCCCTGGCCGCCCAGTACAACGACGCCGTGGGCCGCCATGCCTGGGGCACCCACGCTCTGGCGGCGGCGGCCGACTGCACCCTCTGCCACGACATGAGCACCGCCCGGCACTTTGCCTACCTGGACACCACTGCGGTCAGTGGCGTGGCCACCGGCACGCCTGCAGACCAGCAGCCCAGCACCACCATCGTCTTCAAGACCAACAACGCCACCTACCCCATCACGGGCACCCGGTCCTACACCATCTCCCTCAGCACGCCCCAGGGCGACGGTGGCTGTGCCCTGTCCTGCCACAGCATGACCCATGTGCCGGCCAGCCAGCACTGGGATGCCCCCAAGGGCTCTGCGGCCCACCCTGTCCCCTTCTACAGCACCGGTGTCAGCCTCTCGGGCAACAGCCACCAGGCCACCACGGCGGCCATCTTTGCCGGAGACTGCACCGCCTGCCACGACGAGTCCGGCACCAGCTACAAGTCGGGGCCCGTCTGCACCACCTGCCACATCAAGGGCTCTCCGCTCAGCACGGGCATGACCCTGGGCACCTGCCTGTCCTGCCATGTGGGCAGCAGCTTCACCACCCAGGGCCCCGGAGACACCGCCTGGCCGAGCGTGAAGGGCGCCCACCTGAAGCACCTCTCCCTGCTCACCTTCACCCGGGCAACCCCGGCGCTGCCGGTGGGGCTGACCGGGTCGGCCTTCCCCAGGTGCGAGGCCTGCCATGTGGGGTCGGTGCCCTATGACAGTGCCCAGACCCACTACAGCAATGCCAACCGCCGGGTGGCCTCGCCCATCCTGACCGGGCCGGCCACCGTGTCCATCCACAGCACCTTTAACGCGAAGAGTGGCACGGCGGGAACCACCCCCAGCGCCACCAACTTCACCTGCTCCAATGTCAGCTGTCACGGCGGCCAGGTCACACCTGGCTGGCAGACCGGCACCCTGGTGGTCGATGCCAGTACCTGGTGCCTCAAGTGCCATAAGACCGCGTCCACAGCCACCCAGTGGAACGATGCCACCGGTCGGCATGCAAGTGTGAGCGAGCACAAGCAGACCTGCGACTACTGCCATGACATGACTCAGGCCAAGGCTGGGGCACAGAACCACTGGAAATACCTAGACACTTCTGAGGTTAGTGGCGCCGCTACCCCCATTGCACCCAACACGCGCCCCGCCGATCAGTACGCCAGTGACACCATCAAGTTCGGTGGACCAGCCACGGGCACCTACATCACCCCAGGGGCTACCTATACGGTGTCAGGTGTTGGCGTCAACAGCGGGAACCAGGGACGGGGTGGGTGCGCCCTCATTTGCCATACTCCCAGCAAGACGATGACGCACGCTAACAACAACGAATACTGGAATTAGACAGTCTGCTTTCCGGGGTAGCCGTGCCCTCTTCCCGGGGTTGATCGGCGCCAATGTCTTCCTCGTGGGCTTCCTGCTGAGCTACCTGCTGCTGTTCCTTCTCTTCCTCATCCGGGATCTGGACAACCCCTTCGGCTACTACGAAAACGAGTCCTCCGAGGATGCGTCGCTGAAGCCCCTGGAGGACGCCCTGGCGGACCTCGAGGCCCGGGTGGCGCTGGAGCAGGCGGCGGTGGCCCCCCAGGGCTGACCCCCCCGGTGGGGCCGCAATCTCGGAACCGGATCTGGCCCGGTTCCGGCCACTGGCGAACCTGAATGGGAACGCAAGTCCAGCTCGCCCTAGGGCGAAGGGGGTCCCATGAAACGCCTTATCCAGTTAGCTACGCTCTCGGCTCTGACCCTTCTGGTCGCCTGTGGCGGCTCCTCGTCTGGAGGCAGCTCTGCCAGTCCGACGCCGCCCGCCCCCGCCCAGTTCATCACCGGCACCATCACCGCCAAGGCCCCGGGCAGCATCCAGGTCAGCGGCGTGACCCTCTCCACCGTGAGTGCCACGGTGCTCATCGAGAAGGCCCGCCAGCCCGAGTCCGAGCTCAAGCTGGGCATGGTGGTGCGGGTCAAGGCCCACCACAACGGCAGCACCGGGGAGGCCCTCGAGGTGAGCTTCGAGGATGCAGTCAAGGGCAAAGTCGCGACCGTCAGTGGCGCCACCCTGTCCGTGGGGGGCCAGACCGTCCGGGTGGATGACAGCACCGAGTTTGAGGACACCACGGCCCGGCTGGCCGGGGTGCATTCAGGAGACCGGGTACGGGTCTCTGGCGTGCCAGACAGCCAGGGGGGCATCCGCGCCACGCGGATCGAGAAGAGCCAGGCGGGGCAGGGCGACAGCTTCGAGCTCAAGGGCCTGGTCTCTGGCCTCACGGCCACCGGCTTCACCCTCAAGCTCACCCCGGATGCCGGTGCCGCTGACACCTACACCGTGAACCTGCTGGGCGGTGCCACCCTGCCGGCGGGGCTGGCTGAGGGCGCCTTCGTCGAGGTGCGCTCCCTGAAGTCGGTCCAGGCCGGCAATGTCATCGAGGCCTCCAGCATCTCCCTGGAAGACGACAGCCCCGGCGAGACCGGGAGCGAGACCGAGGTGGAAGGCCTCGTGACGGCGGCGACAGGATCCACCCAGTTCACCGTGGCCGGGGTCACCGTCACCACCTCGGCGGACACCCTCTGGAACGGCGGCGCCCCCGAGGACCTGGCGGTGGGCGTGAAGGTCGAGGTGGAGGGGGTCCTGGGGGCTACGTCCCTGGTTGCCACCAAGGTCAGCTTCCGAGCCAACAGCAGCGTCCAGGGCGCCGCGACAGCCCCCCTGGCAGGGTCGGACGGAACGGGCACCCTCCTGGTGAACGGCGTCCTCATCCGGGTGGATGCCCTGACCGACCAGCGGGTGCGCCTCGCCAGCCTGGTGGCAGGTCAGCTCGTGCAGGTCCGCGGCAGCCTGGGCCGGGATGGTCTCTCCATCGTGGCCACCCGCCTCGAGACCACCAATGATGACCGGCCCATGCTGCAGGGGGTCGTGACCGCCAAGGATGCCACGGCTCGGACCCTGACGGTGCTGGGCAAGACCGTGGCGCTGGACCAGGCCAACATTTCGGGAGACTCCGGCCAGTCCGGGGTGGAGGGGCCAGCCATGACCACCGAGGCCTTCTTCTCCGCGGTGGTGGTGGGAGAAACCGTGATCCAGGCCCGGGGCAAGGATGCGGCCGCCTTCACCGACCCCGTCCTGACAGCGAAGGAGGTGAGCCTGGAGGGACAGCGGTAGGCGACGAGCAAACCCAGGACCCGGTCAGGAACCGGATCCTGGGACCCTTCCAGACTGAAAAAGCCCCCATTTGGGGGCCTTTTCAATCTGGGGCGGCTGACCGGGCTCGAACCGGCGACATCTGGAATCACAATCCAGTACTCTAACCAACTGAGCTACAGCCGCCGTTGGACCATTCAGATTATCCGGGGCGGCTCTTGATGACCAGCGGGAACCTTCGGGGGACTGCTGTCATCGAATGGCATGCCGGGGTTCGGCCAGTGAGGAGTTCCATGAATCGTCAGGTAAAGCAAATTCTGGGGTTGTCGGCGTTCGCTGCCGGGTGCATGGCCCTGGGGATGGGGTTGAGTCGCGGGTGGGTCGCCTCGGCCCAGGAGGAAAAGCCCGTGCTGGTGGATGCCAAGGGGCTGGATCGCCTGCCCCCCATCGCGGACGTGGCGGAGAAGCTCAACCCCACCGTGGTGGCCATCACCAACACCAGCTTCGTGAAGGGCCGCGGCTTCGACCATCCGCAGGTGGGCGGCCAGGACTTCTTCGACTTCTTCTTTGGCCCGGGGAACCCCCAGCAGCGGCGGACCCCCCGCGGGGGAGAAGACGAGCAGCGGGCCGTGTCCGGTGGCTCAGGCGTGATCATCAGCCCCCAGGGCGAGATCCTCACGAACTACCACGTCATCGCCAGCATGGGCACCGGGGACAACAGCCTGGAAGTGAAGACCAGCGACGGCAAGACCTTCAAGGCCACGGTGCTGGGCAAGGACAAGGAGCTCGACATTGCCCTCATCAAGATCGATGCGGCCCACCTGCCCTTTGCCAAGCTCGGGGAGTCAGACTCGCTGCGCATCGGCGAGTGGGTGGTGGCCATTGGCAACCCCTTCGGCCTGGAGCACACCGTCACCCAGGGCATCATCAGCGCCAAGGGCCGCAAGCTGGACACCGGCGTCAGCTCCTTCCTGCAGACAGACGCTGCC
Source organism: uncultured Holophagaceae bacterium (assembly GCA_903840385.1). Lineage (GTDB taxonomy): Bacteria > Acidobacteriota > Holophagae > Holophagales > Holophagaceae > Geothrix. The sequence goes on along the minus strand of CAIMFT010000149.1, from coordinate 10,548 downwards.
ATCAACCGCGGCAACTCAGGGGGCCCCCTGCTGAACCTCCGAGGCGAGGTGGTGGGCATCAACACGGCCATCAACCCGGCCGGCCAGAACATCGGCTTCGCCGTGCCCATCAGCATGGTGAACCGGATCCTCAAGGACCTCCGCTCCGGCAAGCCTGTGAGCCGAGGCTACCTCGGCGTCGGGCCCCAGGAGCTGGACCAGGCCTATCAGGACGCCCTGGGCGTCAAGGCCGGCGTGGTGGTGGGCACCCTGGAGAAGGGGCAGCCTGCCGACAAAGCCGGGCTCCAGCGGCTGGATGTCATCACCGCCGTGGATGGTCAGCCCATCCAGAGCCCCGATGAGCTGGTGAGCGCCATCTCCAGCCGCCGGGCCGGCGAGACCGTGAAGCTGGCCGTGTCCCGGGATGGGAAGACCCTCAACCTCACTGTGACCCTCGGGGACCGCAAGGCCCTGGAGGATCAGCGCCGCCGGGACGCCGGAGAAGAGCCCGAGGACGAACAGGGCAAAAAGTCCCCAGGCGAAGCCAAGAGCGTGAACCTGGAAAAGACCTACGGCTTCACCGTCGAGCCGGCGGACCCCAAGAACCGCCTGAAGGGCGTGGTGGTGACCTCTGTGGATCCCCGCTCTCCCGCGGCCGAGCGGGGCCTCGCCCCTGGCTTGATCATCACCGAGGTCGGCCGTCAGTCTGTGAGCACCCTGGCGGAGTTCAACGCCCAGGTGAAGAAGGCCGGGGGGCGCACCCTGCTCCTCTTTGTCCAGGGCACCAGTGGCAACCAGAAGGGCACCCTGGCCATCCCGCCACGCTGACCTGTTCGTCCAGATCTGCCCAGGGCCCCGGATCTGCGGGGCCCTGCCGGTTTTTTGGTAGACTGGAGGGCTCAACTCGGCCAAAGGATCGACGATGGGCCAATGCCTCCTGCTTGTGGACAGCGACCGGGGCTTCGTCAAGGAGCATGGGGTCACCCTGGCCTCGAGCTTCGAGTTCGAGAGTCTCCAGACCGCCGATGGTGTGCTGGACCGCCTGGGGAGCGGGGCCTACGCCGCCGTCCTCATCTGCGTTGAGGTGAACGAGAACAAGGGCTACGCCCTGTGCTCGGCCATCCGCAAGACCCCCGGCCTGGAGGGCATCAAGGTCATCCTGATCAGCGCCAAGGCCACCGAGGAGGAGTTCCAGCGGCACCGGGGCCTCAAGGTGCGGGCCGACCTCTACCTCCACAAGCCCATGACCCCCAGCACCCTGGTGGCGGCCCTGGCGCCCTTCGTACCCACCCGGGCGGTGGACCCCGACAACCCTCTGGGTGGCATGACTGACACGGGCCTCGGTAGCGACTGGCTGGCCGGCCTGCGGAGCTCCCTGGAAGGTCCGCTGGCAGAGGACCCTGCCGCAGCCACGGTGCGTCTGGAGGCAGCCGGGGCAGAGCGGGTGCGGGTCCTGGAGGAGGAGATGCAGGCGCTCCACGAGGAGCTGCGCAGCCGGGACCGTCGTCTACAGGCCGCTGAAGTCGCCACCGCCGAAGCCCGGATGAGCATCGCCGAAGGCGAAGCACTGCGCTTCGACCTGGAGGCCCGTCTGGACCGGGTGGGCAGCGAGGTCCGCAACCTTCAGCTGGAGCTGGAAGAGTCCCAGACCGCCCAGGGGGACCTCCGCCAGCAGGCGGAGGCGCTCACCCACGACGCCACCGAGAAGGCCCAGGCTATGGTCGACCTGCTGCAGGAGCGGGAGCACCTTCTCCAGGCGACGCTGGACCAGGATCAGCTCCAGGCCCGGGTGGCCGAGCTCCAGGAAGCCATGGACCTCCAGGCCGCCGCCGCAGCTCTGGAGCGCCAAGCCCTCCAGGAGGCGGTCGCTGCCGGGGAGCAGGCTCTGGCCGAGGGTCTGCAGGCCGGGGAAGCCGCCCTCGCGGCCGCCCGGGCAGACCTGGAAGCTGCCCAGCAGGCCCAGGCCGAACAGGACGCCCTGCGCACCGAGCTGGGGGCCGCCCACCAACATCAACTCGAGCTGGAAGCCGCCCTCGCTGCTACCCGGACGGAGCTGGAAGCCGCCCAACAGGCCGAGGTAGAGCGGGACACCCTCCGGACGGAGCTGGAGGCCGCCCACCAGGCCCAGGCAGAGCTGGAAGCTGTTCGCACCGCACAGGAGGCCGCCGTCACCGACCTCCGCCAGACCACCGAGGCACAGGAACAGCGCGCCCAGGCGGCCGAGGAGGCCCTCCGCCAGCACCTGGAGCAAGGCAGCCTCACCGAGGCCCAGCTGGACGAGCTGCACCGCCAGCAGGAGGAGGTCCGGTCCCAGCACGAGCGGGAGCGCCTGGAGCTGATGGTGGCCCTGGGGGAGCAGGAGGCCGAAGCAGCCCGGATCCTCCAGGTCCTGTCTGCCCTGGAGGAGGAGAAGCAGGCCCTCGCCACCGAGGTAGCGGCCCAGCGAGGCCGGCTGCAGGGCCTCCAGGCACTGCTAGGGGATCTGCAGGAACCCCTCCGCCGCGCCGCTGACTTGGCCCGGGGCCAGGAGTGACCCTGACTGCAGCCCTCGTCTGCGCCGCCCTGATCTGCGTGAGTGCCTTCTTCGTGCTGGCGGAGTTTGCCGCCGTCCGGGTGCGGGCAACCCAGCTGGAGGCCCTGGCCTCGGAAGACCTCCGCGCCCGCCGGGCCCTGGAGATCCACCGGAGCCTGGGCCACCACCTGTCGGCCATCCAGGCGGGCATCGTGCTGTGCGCCCTGGCCCTCGGGGCCGTGGGCGAGAGCCTCTTCAGCCATGGCTTCCGCACCCTCTTCGGCCGTCTGCCCTGGCCGGGCCTCGTGCTGCCGCTCAGCTCTGGCCTGGCCCTGCTGGTGATGACCACCCTGCACGTGGTGCTGGCGGAGCTGGTGCCCCGCAGCCTGGCCATCCGCTCGGCGCTGACCTGGGCCCTGCGCACCGCCGGCCCTCTGCTGGCCTGGTCCCGGCTGGTACGCCCGCTGACCTGGGGCCTGATCCGTCTGAGCCATGGGGTCCTGCGGCTCTTCGGGGTACAGCCCGAGAGCGATGCCGAGGACCTGCTGCCCAGCGAGGCCGAGTTTCGCCGAATGCTTGAGCGGAGCCACGCGGAGGGCAGCCTGGAGCTGGACCGCAAGGAGCTCATCGAGAACCTCTTCGACTTCAGCCGCCGCACCGTCAAGGAAATCGCCGTGCCCCGGGCCCGGGTGGTCTGCTTCGACCTGACCCGCAGCCTGGATCAGAACCTGGCGCTGGCCCGCACCACCCCCCACACCCGTATCCCGCTGGTGGAGGGCGACCTCGACCGCGTGGTGGGCATCATCCACCTGAAGGAGCTGCTCTGGGCCCTCCAGGACCACGGTCGGGCGCTGGACCTGCGGGCCCTGGCCCGGCCCGCCTTCTTCGTGCCGGAGATGAAGCCCATTCAGGGTCTCCTGCTGGACTTCCAGCAGCGCAAGCAGCACGTGGCTCTGGTGGTGAACGAGCATGGCGGGGTGGACGGCCTGGTGACCCTGGAGGATGTCCTCGAGGAGCTGGTGGGTGAGATCCAGGACGAGTTCGACCGCGAGGCGATTCAGCTCCGGCAGACCCGGGGCGGCGGCTGGCTGGCCCAGGGGAATGTCACCCTTGAGCAGCTGGAGGACCACCTGCGCCTGAGCCTGGAGGCCGAGGCCGGGTCGGTGAGCCTGGGTGGCTTCTTCCAGGAGCGCCTGGGCCGGGTGCTCCGCCCCGGCGACGAGCTCAAGCTGCAGGGCTGGCGCATCCGCGTGCTGGCCATGAGGGGCCTGGCCCCCGGCCAGTTCCTGCTCAAGCCCCTGCCCACCGAGCCGGCGGACCCGGATGCCTGAGGCCCTGGATGGGTTTCTGTTGGCGGCGGGCCTCGGCCTGCGCATGGGACCCCTCAGCCAGTGCCTGGCCAAGCCCGCCTGGACCCTGCGGGGGCGCTCCCTGCTCCAGTGGGGGGCCGAGGCCCTGCGCAGCGCCGGGGCCCTGCGCCTGGCCTGCAACGCCCACCACCGCCCCTGGGACATTCGGGCGGAAGCCGCGGGCCTGGAGGTCTGCGAGGAGCCGAACCTGCTGGGCAACGTGGGCGCCCTCCTGCACGCCCGGGGCCGCGTTGTCGCTGAGCTGCTGACCTGGAACGCCGATGTGTGGGCGGATGCCGTGCCCTTCGCCCTGCTCCGCGAGCGCCACCGCCAGGCCCGCGCCACCCTCAGCTGGCTGCTGGTGCCCCATCCGGGCGGCCCCTGGAATCCGGTCTTCCTGGACGCAGCCAATCGGGTGCTGCCCAAGGGGGTGGCAGGTCCCCGCGGTCCCTACCACTTCACCGGCGCCGCTGCCTGGGCACCGGAGGCCTTGGCCCTGCTCCCCGAGGGCCCCAGTGAGGCGGACACGCTGCAGCCCCGTCTGCCCCTGCACCTGGGGGTGGTGGCAGAGCCCTTCCCCTGGCGGGAGGTGGGTACTGCGGATGCTCTGATCGCCGCCGCCGCCGACCTCGCCCCTGGGCAGGAAGGCCGCCTGCCCGGCTGCTATGTGCATCCCGGGGCCCATCCCGCCGGCCAGCTCGTCCGGTGCGTCCTGGGCCCCGGCGCGGCCCCGCAGGCTGCCAGCACGGACCGGGACGCCCTTTGGTTCCAGGACCAGGGCCGCCAAGTCCGCCTGGGCCTTCCGGCCTGAGGGTTCGCTTCCCTGGTAGCGATCGCCGCCCACCGCATTACCCTGGGAGGATGAACCCTCGTCTTCTCCGAGCCCTGGATCGTTGGAGCCTCGCCGAGCCCCGGCCGGTGGCGGGCGACGCTGGGGCCCGCCAGTACGTGCGGGTGGCCCATCCCCACTTGGGTACGGCCATGGTGGTCCTGCACCCGCTGGACACGCCGGAGAAAACGGACGACAGCTTCTACGAGTTCTGCGCCCTGCAGGCCTACCTGGATCCCCTGCTGCGGGTACCCACCATCCTCCAGGTCGATGAGGACAACCGCTGCTTGCTGGTGGAGGATCTGGGCGACGCCACCCTGGAGGCACGCCTCGTCAGCCACCCTGAGGAAGAGGTGCGGTGGGCGCAGGAAGCGGGAGAGCTGCTGGCCACCCTGGCCGGGCCCCTCACCCTGGGCGCGCCGGGCCACAGCTTCTTCATGAAGCGGGCCTTCGACGAGCCCAAGTTCACCTTCGAGTGGGACTACTGTCGGACCAACTTCTTCCAGGACTTCCTGCAGAAGGAGCCCCCCCGCTGGCTGGACCGCCTGATGGAAGAGATCCACGCCAGTCTGGAGACCCGAGCCCGCTTCTTCGTGCACCGGGACTTCCATGTCCGCAACCTCATGGTCCACGGGGATCGCCTGGTGGCCATCGACTTCCAGGACGCGCGCCGGGGGGCCGCCACCTACGACCTCGCCAGCCTCCTCTACGACGGTTACTGGGACTGGTCCCCAGAGGCCGGCCGCGCCATGATCGAGCCCCTCCAAGGGGAGCTGGGCTGGGGCCACGATGCCCTCCAGGAAGAGCTGACCCTCAGCGGCATCCAGCGGAACGTGAAGATCCTTGGCACCTTCGGCCACCAGATCGTGCACCGCCGCAAGGCCCAGTTCGCCTCCGCCATGCCCCGCACCCTGCGCCACCTGCGGGGCCACTTCCAGCGCCTCAACCATCAAGACGGTGTCCTCGCCACCGAGCACCTCCTCCGCCTTGTGGAAGCGCGGCTGCTGCGGGGCTGAGGGTTGGACTCTCCCAACCTTGTAGCGGCGCTCCGGAATTTCCTGGCCATCGGTGAGATGATTCCGGAATCCACATGAAACCCGATGGCCTTTATGACCTCCTCCTAGATGCGGCAACCGCACCGCAGTTGGAGGCGCTTGCCGCAGAGGGGAAGGCGAGCTTTGGCGCCCTGGAGGGTCCTGGTCGAAGGCAGCGGCTCCTGGACGCTCTGCATGGCGTTATTGGGGAGGTTCTTGATGCCAGCACTCAAGGCCAGGACGAGGCAACACGCAACCTGACGGAACTCCAACTGCTCAACAGCTTGGTTGGGGGGCTTAGAGCGGTGACAAGGTTGCCCGAGCTGTCCCCACACTGGCAAGAGCCGCTACGCCTGCTCCGCTCAATCCACAGGCATCGTCCAGCACTCGAGTCCCCGGAGCTTCCTCTTTCTGCGCCGTGGCTCTTTGCCGTAGGCCATGGAGAGCCCAGCCTGCTTTCAGAACTGCGCAAGGAGATGGGCTCTGCGGACCAGATCGATATCCTGGTGAGCTTTATTACCTGGAGTGGCGTCCGCAAGCTCTGGGATGTTCTGGAAGGTTTAACCGCAGTGGGGGCGGATGGTCGGCCTAGGACCCGCATTCGAATTTTGACCACCACCTACATCGGGGCCACCGAGTTCAAGGCCGTGAACGCTCTCGCGACCCTACCGGGTGTGGAGTTACGCATTTCCCTGGATGGCAGGCGAACCAGGCTTCATGCCAAGGCGTGGATCCTTCATCGAAAGTCCAGCTTCGGGACGGCTTTTGTCGGAAGCGCCAACCTTACCGGTGCCGCCCTCATGGGGGGACTGGAGTGGACCGTGCGTTTCACTCAGGCCGGGCAGAAAGCTCTGTTTGAGTCTGCAAAGGCCCACTTCGAGACCCTCTGGAGCGACCCAGAGTTCCAAGCCTTTGACCCCAACAATCCGGAGCATGCCACTAAATTGCTGGCCGCCTTGGCTGAAGAGGGTCATTACGGTTCACCTGAAATAAGGCAGACCTGGTTCGACATCCAACCCAAGGCCTACCAGCAGGAGATGCTGGATCAGCTGGCCTGGGAAAGACGGAGCCTCCGGACACGAAACCTTCTGGTTGCGGCCACCGGGACGGGGAAGACCGTTGTCGCGGCCTTGGACTATCGCCGCGTTGGCCAAGAGATTGGAGGGTTGCCAAGGTTGCTCTTCGTTGCTCATCGCAAGGAAATCCTCACGCAGGCCATGGACACCTTCCGACAGGTCCTTCGGCATTCGGATTTTGGGGAGCTCCTAGCCGAGGGCAGGGAACCCAGGGACTACGATCACGTTTTTGCAACGATTCAGAGCGTGGAGTCCCGGAAGCTGCTGGAGCGCTTCGGGCCGAACCACTGGCATTACGTGGTCATTGACGAGTGTCACCACATCGCGGCCAACTCCTTTGACGTTTTTGCCAGGACGATTCACCCAGCCATTCTTCTTGGCCTTACTGCGACCCCCGAGCGAGCCGATGGGGTCAGCATCTCCCCCTATTTCCACATGCGGATTGACGGTTCCCCCGCCGTGGAGCTGCGTCTCTGGAAGGCACTGGACGAGCAACTGCTTGCGCCCTTTGAGTACTATGGCGTGACCGACGACACCGACTTCTCAACCGTGAGGTGGAGCCAGGGTCCGGAAGTGGCCGATCTGGACAAGGTTCTGACGGGGGACCACCTCCGGGCGCGGAGGATCGCCCAGGCCTTTCAGAAATACTCATCCATGCCAGAACAGGCGCGGACCCTGGGCTTTTGCGTGAGTGTCCGCCATGCCGAATTCATGGCCGAACAGTTTCGGCAAGCTGGCTACAAGGCGCTCGCCGTGACAGGAGCCACGGACCGAACCTTGCGCGAGCGAATTCCCGGGATGTTGGCGCGGCAGGAGGTCACCGTCGTTTTTACGTGCGACCTGTACAACGAGGGCATCGATCTTCCGGAGGTGGAGTGCCTGCTGTTGCTTCGACCCACACAGAGCCCTGTCTTGTTTCAACAACAGATCGGCCGAGGCCTTCGTTTGGCCAGAGGCAAAACCAGCTGCTTGATCCTTGATTTTGTCGGGAGGCACAGGGTTGAGTTCCGATTCGACAGGCTTCTTCAGTGTCTGACTGGCCTGTCCAAGCGAACATTAATCGCCGAAGTCGAGGCGGGCTTTCCCACACTGCCTCCGGCCTGTCACATCCAATTCGAACGCGTGGCAAGGGAACGCGTCTTGGAGAATCTCAGGGCGGCGACCACCCAAAACTGGCGGCGGCTGACCCAGGAGTTCATGGCCTATCGAGCCCTTCCCGGGCATCGCTCACCTCGAATGGGCGAATTTCTTGTAGATCAGGGGTTGACGCTCGCGGAGCTCTATCGGAGCCAGGAACCAAGTGGCTGGACCGGGCTTCGGAGGGCTTCCGGCATGGACCTGGGAATCTGCGGCCCCAAGGAGGGTTGGCTTGGGAAGAGGTTTGGCAGCCTGCTTCATGCCAATGACCCTGACTGCCTCAACCTGTGGAGCCGTGTCGCAGAAGAAGCCTTTGAGTACAGCACCCTGACCAAGCTGGATCGGCAACGGGTACAGATGCTGGCCTACCAACTTTTCCCCGACACAAAGGACACCTTCGACGGACCGGAATTCCTGCGCCGACTTCGTGCCCACCCACCAATGCTTGAAGAGCTCACCGAAGTCGCTGATTGGTTGGCGGGGACCAGCGGGCTTGAAGCACGTGATCTACCGGGTGCGCCGTCGGACTGGCCGCTACGCTTACATGGCGCCTACGACGTCAGGGAAATACTTACTGGAGTTGGGTGGCTCGGCGCGACAAGGCGCGTCCCGTTCCAGGCAGGAGTACTCGCCCTCAGGGAGGAGCAAGTTGAGCTCCTGTTTGTCACGCTCGACAAGCGTGAAGGGTTCCACTCAGGGATTACTTATCACGACTACGCCATCAGCCCAGAACGCTTCCATTGGCAGACACAGAACTCGGCGGGGCCCGAAACAATGGCGGGGAAGCGATACCTGGAAAGTCGCACCAATGGCTGGAGGTTTCAGCTGTTTGTGCGGGAAGCCAAAGGGTCCCCCTATGTGGCTTTGGGGGGGGTCGAGCTTGAGGGGGTTGAAAGCGATCGACCCATGTCTATAACCTGGAAGCTCCAATGCCCCATTCCCCAAGAGCTGTTCCGCAGGTTCAGCGTCCTCCGCGCCTGATCCCGAGGGTCACAGAAGCCTGCCTCGAGTACTCAAACGTAAATTCGGGAGTCTGCATGTCTGTCACGCCGCTTCGTCGCTTATTGACCCTGCCGCTGGCCCTGCTGGCTGGCCTATCCCTGCCCGCCCAGCAGCCCACCCTGCCCCGCGAGATGCCCGCAGAGTTCAAGGTCGCTACGGGGACCTGGGACCACGAGCGGCGGGTGGTGATGATCCCCATGCGGGACGGGGTGAAGCTGAAGACCATCATCCTGGTGCCCAAGGGTGCGCAGGGGGCGCCGATCCTGCTCACGCGCACGCCCTACAATGCGGCGGAGCTCACCGCCCACGCCGCCAGCGCCCACCTGGGGCCGGTGCTGCAGGGCTACGACAACGTCACCGACCTCACCCTGGAGGGCGGCTACATCCGGGTGGTCCAAGACATCCGCGGGAAGCATGGCAGCGAGGGCGACTACGCCATGACCCTGCCCCTGCGGGGGCCCCTCAATGCCTCAGCGGTGGATCACGCCACCGACACCTGGGACACCCTGGACTGGCTGGTGAAGAACCTGCCGGAGAGCAACGGCCGGGCGGCCATCCTGGGCATCTCCTACGACGGGTTCCTGGCTCTGATGGGTCTGGTGGACCCCCACCCGGCCCTCAAGGCCGCCGTGCCCATGAACCCCATGGTGGACGGCTGGCGGGGGGATGACTGGTTTCACAATGGAGCCTTCTCCCCGTCGTCCCTGGTCTACTTCTACGAGCAGCAGGCCTCCCGCGGCAACGAGCACAAGTGGTGGACCAGCCACTTCGACGACTACAACCTCTACCTGCAGGCGGGGTCCACGGGTGATCTGGCCCGGAGCCGGGGCATGGAGCAGCTGGGCTTCTGGCGCAAGGTCGTCGAACATCCCGCCTACGATGCCTTCTGGCAGCAGCAGGCCATGGACCGCATCCTGGCGGCGCGGCCCCTGGTGGTACCCACCCTGCTGGTACACAGCCTCTTTGACGCCGAGGACATCTACGGTGCGGTGGCGGTGTGGAAGGCCCTCAAGCCCAAGGACCGCAAGGGGGATCTGCTCTACCTCGCCATGGGGCCCTGGAACCACGGTGGCATGATCAAGGAGGGCAGCAGCCTGGGGCCCCTCCGCTTCAGCCAGGACACGGCTCTGCAGTTTCGCCGCGAGGTGCTGAAGCCGTTCCTCGATCAGCACCTCAAGGGCGGCCCGCCCTCTGGCCTGCCCCCGGTCAGCGCCTTCGAGACCGGCACCAACGCCTGGCGCAAGCTGCCGGGCTGGCCCCTGGCGGGGGAGGGCACCCCGCACCCCGCCACCCGCTATCACCTGGGGGCGGGCCTGACGGTGTCGGCCGAGGCACCCAAGGCCGGGGTGGCACCCTTCGAAGAGTTCGTGTCGGATCCCGCGAAGCCTGTGCCTTTCCGCGCCCGGCCCATCCAGCCCGTGGGCTACGACAATGGCCTCACCTGGCCCCAGTGGCACACGGACGATCAGCGCGAGGCCTCGGGCCGGACCGATGTGCTGGCCTTCGTCTCCGAGCCCCTGAAGGCCCCCCTGCGCATCAGCGGTGAGCCCGTGGCCAACCTCGTGGCCTCCACCACGGGGACGGATGCGGACTGGGTGGTGAAGGTGATCGATGTGTACCCGGACGAGGT
>CAIMFT010000148.1 GCA_903840385.1 uncultured Holophagaceae bacterium | reverse complement strand
GGGCCAGGGTGGCCGATTCTGGAGAGCAGCCAGCCTCAGTTAGCGGAAACCGGAGAAACCAGCAGCAGGTGGCCTACTTTTGGAGAGCAGGCCCCTGGCGATTCTGGAGAGCGTTGAAGCCGGGTGCGGGGTTTGGCTGATAGCTGATAGCCGACAGCCCTCATAAAGCAGGCCCCGGGTGGGTCGAGCACCAGGTGGTTGGCTTTGGATGACAGCTGGCAGCCGATAGCTGATAGCTGCTTTGGCTGATAGCCGATAGCCGACAGCCGCTCCTAAATAAGCTCCGGCAGGTGCCTCGGCGTGGGGGCGGACCAGTGCAGGCCGGAGGGCAGGAGGGCGTAGCGGTTCATGACGCCGACCCAGCGGGCCAGCTCGGACTCATGCACCCGGCCGTCCTGGCCCATGGGCAGGCCCAGGCGGTGGGTGAGGTCCTCCACCTCGCCGCCGCTGATGCCCAGCAGGTCCGGCAGGTCCTCCAGGGCATGCACCCGGTCCCCCTCGGGGGGATTCAGCACCCGGTAGTCGAAGGTCTCCTGCAGGACGGAGGTGGTGGCAGCGGCATCCAGCTCCTGGGCGGCATCCAGGTGGGGGAATGGGTTGCCCCCCAGGAAGCCCAGGGCCTGAGCCATGCCGAGGTGGGCCAGCAGGTGCAGCGGCTGGGTCTTGAGGACGATCTCGAAGGCGGCTCGGGCCTCCTGGGGCTTGCCCAGAGCCAGGAAGCCCTCCCCCAGCCGGAGCTTCGCCTCCAGGCGATCGGGCTCGGCCCGGGTCCAGCGCTCGGCCACATTCACCATCTCCTCGGCCATGCCCTGGCTCCGGAAGAAGCTGGCCAGGTAGGCCAGGCTGGCCACATCCCGGGGGGCCACCATGAGGAGGCGATCCAGGATCTCGGCGGCCCGGATGGCCTGGCCCTCCTGGTCGAGCTTGCGGGCCCAGTCTCGGAAGACCTCCACTTGCTGGGCCACGGGGTGGTTGAGGGTGGAGCGGGCCGGGTCGGTGGGATGGAGGATCTGGGTCTTCACCCAGAGGTAGCGAAGGGAGTTGCGCCCATCGGGGTCCGTCAGCTCTTCTTCGAGGGCATGGATGATGACCTTCAGGCCGTACTCCCAGAAGCTGGGCATGGGCATCTGCACATGGGTGCGCAGCTCCCGGCGGAGTGGCTCGAGGTGGTTGCCGGGGCGCCCAAGGTGGAGGCGGAGCCGGAGCAGCTCCAAGCCAGGCTCTGCACCGGGTTGGATGGCCATGCGCAGGGCCAGCTCCCCGGTCTCCGGGTCAAAGTCATCGAGAATCAGGAAGCGGAGCGTTGCCCTCATGGGTTCGAGGGTAGCAAACCCCGGGATGGCCTGGAGGCCCCAGCCGCTGTTGCAGGGTATTGTTGAAATATCTTCGGAAAATTCCTTCACCTAGATCCAAAGATGGTTGACCCGGCCCCATCCGGGACCGATGATGCCTTATCTGTGCGACTGGAGACCTCGATGCGCAAGCCATGCCTCCTCCTGTTCCTGCTGGCGGCCCTGCCGGCCTGGTCAGGCGAGGTGGGCATCCTGCTGGACAAGCAGATGGGCAAGGCCCAGGCGGCCCTGGGCTTCAGCACCCAGAAGTACGATGCCGTCAGTCCCACGGGCCAGGGCTTCCGGGTCGGCCTGGACGTCCTGGACCTGAAGGTCGCCGCCCTCCAAATGAACGCCACCTGGCACAACCGCACCAGCTCTGACCTCAGCTACGGCGGCAACCGCCTCGGGGACCTGGAGAACCAGTACTGGGCCGCAGGCGCAACGGTGAACTGGAAGCTGCTGGTGAACTTCGGCGCAGGGGTCGAGTACCGCTCAGAGAAGATCACCTACCGCCCGACCGTGGGTGCAGGAGCTGATGCCACTCTGGTCCGCCCCTGGGCCAAGGTCAACTTTGGTTTCAGCATTCCCACCCCGGTGGTGAGCCCCTTCATCCTGCTGGAGTTGGCTGCCCCCCTCTCCCGGCGGGACACCACCAGCACGCCCAAGGACTTCGCCGAGGCCATGGCCCCCCAGGTGCAGGTGGGACTCTACGGCGGCATTCGGTTCTAGTCGGGCTTGGGAGCGGGGAAGGTCTCCTGGAGGCCCTGCAGGGCAGCGGCGTAGGCCGCCGGAAGGTCCTGGGCCAGGGCCCCGGTCTCGGCCAGACGACCGGCCCGGGCCTGGGCTTCCATACGGGCTGTGAGGTCCATGAACCGCTGGAGGCCGAGACTGCCCAGGGCCCCCTTGAGGGTGTGGGCTTCCGCCGCAACGCCGGTCAAGTCGCCCAGGCCAAGGGCCTTCTCCAGCCGGCCAAGCCGGTAGGGGACGTCCTCCTGGTAGAGCTCGATCAGCTCCTGCACAAGGCTGGGCGGAGCACCGATCTCCAGGAGATCCCGCAGGGGCTGGGGATCGAGAATCGGTGGTTCACTCACCTGGAGCTCCGGAGGTGGCAGCCCACCGGAAGGTCCCCCGCCTAAGGTCGGCGACGGAGATGGATCAGAAGCCGTGACCGGCGGGGTGGCCAGCGGCCTGCAGACGGATGAGGCTGGCGTCGAGCTTGGCCTGGGCGTTGGCCAGGTCCTTTTCCGTGACGGCTTCCTTAAGGAGCTTGAGGGCCCGCTGGCGGGAGGCTTCGGCCCGCTCCAGGTCAAGCATGTCCATGGTCTCGCTCTCGCGGGCCAGGACGGTGACCCGATCGGGGCCGACCTCGGCAAAGCCGCCGAAGACCGTGAGCCAGTGCTTCTGGCCTTCCTGGATGTAGTAGAGCAGTCCGTCGCCGACCTCGGTCATGACGGGCGTGTGGCCCGGCAGGACGCCGTAGTAGCCGCGGGTGGCCGTGGGGAACTGGACCTCGGCCACCTCGGCCGAAAAGACCGGCCGCTCGGGCGTAACCACTTCCAGCTTGATGGATTGAGCCATGGCGATCTCTTTTAAAGACTCGGAACCCGCAGGGCGGATTCCGAGCATGGGAAGAGCAAAACTAGACTGCCGCTAACTTCTCGGCCTTCTCGACAGCTTCCTCGATGGTGCCGACGAGATAGAAGGCCTGCTCGGGCAGGTGGTCCCACTTGCCGTCGCAGATCTCGCTGAAGCCCTTGATGCTGTCCTCGAGCTTCACGTACTTGCCGGCCATGCCCGTGAACTGTTCGGCCACGAAGAAGGGCTGGCTGAGGAAGCGCTGGATCTTGCGGGCGCGGGCCACGATGAGCTTGTCGTCGTCGCTCAGCTCGTCCATGCCGAGGATGGCGATGATGTCCTGCAGCTCCTTGTACTTCTGCAGGATCGACTTCACATGCATGGCGGTGTTGTAGTGGTGCTCGCCCAGGATGCGGGGATCCAGCAGGCGGCTGGTGGAGGCCAGGGGATCCACGGCGGGGTAGATGCCGAGGGCCGCGATGTCGCGGGACAGGTTGGTGGTGGCGTCCAGGTGGGCGAAGGTGGTGGCGGGCGCGGGATCCGTGTAGTCATCCGCCGGCACGTAGACGGCCTGCACGGAGGTGATGGAGCCCTTCTTGGTGGAGGTGATGCGCTCCTGCAGCTCGCCCATTTCCGTGGCGAGGGTGGGCTGGTAGCCCACGGCGGAGGGCATGCGGCCCAGCAGAGCGGAGACTTCGGCGCCGGCCTGGGTGAAGCGGAAGATGTTGTCCACGAAGAGCAGCACGTCCTTGCCTTCCACGTCGCGGAAGTACTCGGCGACGGTGAGGCCGGTCAGGGCGACGCGGGCACGGGCTCCGGGAGGCTCGGTCATCTGGCCGTAGATCAGGGCCACCTTGCTCTTGGAGAGGTCGTTCTTGTCGATGACGCCGGAGTCCATCATCTCGTGCCAGAGGTCGTTGCCCTCACGGGTGCGCTCACCCACCCCGGCGAACACGGAGTAGCCGCCGTGGCCCTTGGCGATATTGTTGATGAGCTCCATGATCAGCACGGTCTTGCCCACGCCGGCACCGCCGAAGAGGCCCGTCTTGCCACCCTTCGCGTAGGGCTCGAGGAGGTCAATGACCTTGATCCCCGTCTCGAACATCTCGGAGGAGGTGTTCAGGTCTTCGTACTTGGGGGCCTCGCGGTGGATGGGGAGGGTCATCTTGTGGCCGATGGGGCCCCGCTCATCCACGGGGTCGCCGACCACATTGATGATGCGGCCCAGGGTCTCGGGACCCACGGGTACATTGATGGGCTTGCCGGTGTCGGTCACGATCTGCCCGCGGATCATGCCCTCAGTGGGCTGCATGGACACGCAGCGGACGCGGTTCTCGCCGAGATGCTGCTGCACCTCGAGCGTGACTGTGACACCCGCGATCTCGGTCAGCAGGGCGTTCATGATCTCGGGCAGGTGGAGTCCGAATTCGACGTCCACGGCGGGACCGACGATGGCGATCACGCGGCCTTGAAGGGAGTTGGACATGGGTTACCTCGACGAAGGAATAGGCTGAGGACTCAGGCGTTGGCGCCGCTAACGATTTCGATGATCTGGTTGGTGATGCCGGCCTGGCGGATCTTGTTCATGGTGAGCGTCAGCTTGGAGATCATCTCGCCGGCGTTGCTGCTCGCCTTGTCCATGGCGGCCATGCGGGCCCCGTGCTCGGAGGCACTGCTCTCCAGCAGGTTGCGCAGGAGTTCGGTCTCCACGAACCGCGGCAGGAGGGTCTCCAGCACGGTGTTGGGATCGGGTTCCAGGAGGTGGGAAACCTCGGTGGCGTTCCGGTCCTCACCGCGGCGGTCCACTTCCATGGGGAACACCCGGGTGACGGTGGGCGTCTGGGCCACGGCGCTGTTGAAGTAGTTGTAGACGATGTAGAGGGCATCGATCTCGCCCGCATGGTACTGGGCGGCGGCGCTCTCTGAGATCTCAGTCACCACCCGCTGGAAGCCGACCAGGGGGATATTCAGGTACTCCTTGGCCGGGGTGAGCTTCTGCTTCTTCGCCCACTCCACCGCTCGCTTGCCCACCACGTCCAGGTGGACGATCTCGGAGGTGCACTCCTTGACGAAGGCCGTGGCGGCCTTCGCCACGTTGGCGTTGAAGCCACCACAGAGGCCCTTATCCGAGGCCACGAAGACCATGCGGATGCGCTTCTCCTCGCGGGGGGACAGGAAGGCCTGGGCGGCTGGCCCGGGCTGGATCTCAACGTCACCCCGGATGCGGCCCACAACCCGTCGGACCACTTCCAACATCTTCCCGGCATAGGGACGCAGAGCCACCAGGCGCTCCTGCGACTTGCGCAGCTTCACCGCGGAGATCATCTTCATCGCCTTGGTGACCTGCTGGGTGTTCTTCACCGACCTGATGCGGCGGCGAATGTCCTGGAGACTCGCCATGGGACTAGGCTCCCGCGGTCTGGTTCAGGGAGCCCGAGAAGGTCTCCTTGAAGGCCGCCACCTGGGTCTTGAGCTGGGCCTTGGTGTCGTCGCTCAGCACCTTGGTCTCGCGGATGCTGCGCAGGACCTCGGGGGCATTGACGTCCAAAAAGGCCAGGAACTCGGTCTCGAAGCGGCGCACCTGGGCAACCGGCAGGTCATCCACGCACCCGGTGGTGGCAGCCCAGATGGTGACCACCTGCTTCTCCACTGGCATGGGCGAGTACTGGCCCTGCTTGAGGACCTCCACCAGGCGCTGGCCACGGTTCAGCTGAGCCAGGGTGGCCTTGTCGAGGTCGGAGCCGAACTGGGAGAAGGCCGCCAGCTCGCGGTACTGGGCGAGATCGAGCTTGATGGTGCCGGCCACGGACTTCATGGCCTTCACCTGAGCGGAACCACCCACGCGGCTCACGGAGATGCCCACGTTCACGGCCGGGCGGACACCCGCGTTGAACAGGTCGCTCTCGAGGAAGATCTGGCCGTCGGTGATGGAGATGACGTTGGTGGGAATGTAGGCGGACACGTCACCGGCCTGGGTCTCGATGACCGGCAGGGCGGTGAGGGAGCCGGCGCCACGCTCATCGCTGAGCTTGCAGGCGCGTTCCAGCAGGCGGCTGTGGAGGTAGAACACGTCGCCAGGGTAGGCTTCGCGGCCGGGAGGGCGCCGCACCAGCAGGGAGATTTCGCGGTAGGCCGCAGCCTGCTTGGAGAGATCGTCGTAGATGCAGAGGACGTGGCCGCCGGGGTTCTCCTTGCCGGCAGGCTGACCATCCTGGCCATGCCACATGAAGTACTCGCCCAGGGCCGCACCGGTCATGGGGGCCAGGAACAACAGCGGGGCGGCCTCGGAAGCGGAGGCAGCCACCACAATGGTGTGCTTCATGGCGTCGTACTCTTCCAGGGTCTTCACCACCTGAGCGATGGTGGAGCGCTTCTGGCCGATGGCGACGTAGATGCAGATCACGCCGGTCTCGCGCTGGTTGATGATGGTGTCCACCGCCACAGCGGTCTTGCCGGTCTGACGGTCGCCGATGATCAGCTCGCGCTGGCCACGGCCGATGGGGATCAGGCTGTCGATGGCCTTGAGGCCCGTCTGCATGGGCTCATGGACGCTCTTGCGGTCGACGATGCCAGGGGCGATCTGCTCGATGGGGTTGGAGCCGACGGCGGCGATGGGGCCCTTGCCATCGATCGGGTTGCCGAGGGCATCGATCACGCGACCCACGAAGGCGGGGCCCACGGGGACGGACATGATCTTGCCCGTGCGCTTGACGGTGTCGCCTTCCTTGATGGCGGCAGCGTCGCCCAGCAGGATGATGCCGACGTTGTCCTCTTCCAGGTTGAAGGCGAGGCCCATGACGCCGTGGGGGAGCTCGAGGAGCTCACCGGCCATGGCCTTTTCCAGGCCGTAGGCCCGGGCGATGCCGTCGCCCACGCTGATGACGATGCCGACCTCGGCCACGTCGACCTGAGCGTCGAAGCCCTCGATCTGGCTACGGATGATGCGGGAGATCTCTTCCGCGCGGATGTCCATGAAGTCCTCCAAAACCTACGGGTGGGTGCGGTCGTAACTAGGCGGAAAGGAGCTGATTCTTGAGCTGACGGAGCTGGCCCTGGAGCGAGGCATCCAGGACGGTGGACCCGACCTGGACCTTGAGGCCACCCAGCAGGGAGGGATCCTGGGACCAGGAGAGGCGGATGGTCTTGCCGGTGCGGGTGGCCAGGGAGGCCACGAGGGCCTGGGACTGGGCCTCCGTGAGGGGCTGGGCGCTGACCACCTTGGCCTCGACGATGCCGTCGCGCTCATCCACCAGTTCGGCGAAGCTGCGGCGAAGGTCCCCCAGCAGGTTGAGGCGGCCAGCCTCGGCCACCACGCGGAAGAAGCTGCGCAGGGTGGGGCTCACATTGGCGGAAGCCAGGACGGCCTCGAAGACCTGGGCCTTACGGGTGGGCACCACCAGGGGCGACGCCACCAGGCGGGTCAGGTCGGCATTGGCGGCGACAGCGGCGGCCACGTCGTCCAGTTCCTGCTTGAGCTGAGGCACATTGCCCTGCTTGTCACCGATCTGGAGGAGGGCCTTGCTGTAGCGGCGAGCGGTCAGACGGCTACTCACTGGACACCTCCGATCTGCTGGATGGCCCGGTCAACGGCCTTGCCGGCCTCGGCACCCTGAAGCTTGGCTTCCAGGCGCTTGGCAGCACCCTCCACGGCCAACTCGGCCACGAGGGCCCGGAGCTCCAGCTCGGCCTGACGCTTCTGGTGGCCGATCTCGGCCTGGACCTGAGCCAGGATCTGGGTGGCCTCAGCGCGGGCGGCCTCCAGCACGCGCTGCTTCTCGGCCTCCGCATCGGTGTCGGCCTTGGCGAGGATGCCCGCCAGCTCGCCTTCGAGGCCGGCCATCTTGGCCTCCAGCTCGCGGACCTGGGCTTCACCCTCGGCCTTGTCGCGCTCGGCCTGGGCCAGGAGGGTCTCGAGCTCTTCCTTGCGGGCCTTGAACATGGTGGAGAGGGCGCCCTTCAGCATGAAGAAGAGGGCCGCACCGTAGATGGCGAAGTTGAGGAGCTGAACAAGGAAGGCACCGAGGTTGCCGTACTCCTTGCCGAAGAGCTTCATGGCCGGGCCGTGGTGAGCACCACCCGCAGCAGCATGGGCATCTCCGCCAGCAGCGTGAGCATCCGGGGCGGCATGGCCACCGGCAGCGGGAGCGGCATGGGGGTCCGGAGCGGCATGGCCCTCGGCAGGCTTGGCCTCATGGCCAGCGGCGGGAGCCGCATGGGCATCGGGCTTGGCGGCAGCAGCGGGTGCGGCATGGGCATCGTGGGCCTGGGCCGTGAGGGCCAGGGGGCAGAGGCTCAGCAGGGCAAGGAGAGAGAGGCGGTTCAGCATGGTCATGCTCAGGCCTGCTTCAGAAGGGTCTGGGCCATGGTCTCGGCCAGGGCATCGACCTCGCCAAGCAGACGCTGACGAGCGTCGGCCTGCTGGGCACGGAGGGAGTCCAGGGCAGCCTGGCGCTCGGCCTGGGCCTTGGTGCGGGCCTCATCCAGGAGGCGGAACTTCTCCTGCCCAGCCGCATCCGCAAGGGTCTTGCGGCGGTCAAAGGCGCGGCCCCGGAGGTCCTTGAGACGCTCCTGGTAGTCCTTCTGGCGGGCCTCGAGGAGAGCGGCAGCCGTGGCCTTGGCGTCACCGCCGGCGTTCAGGTCCCGGTCGCGGTCTTCCATGACCTTGGTGATTGGTCCGAAGAACACCACCCGCAGATAGACGTAGAGCACGATCAGCAGCACGATCACGAACACCAGGGCCGGGAGGTCCGGGCGCATGGGATCCGGCATCTGGGCCAGGATTTGACCCACGGGTCCGCCCCCATCCGGCGTTCGGAGTGTCAGATTCGCCAGTCCAAGC
>CAIMFT010000147.1 GCA_903840385.1 uncultured Holophagaceae bacterium | reverse complement strand
TATGGGTTGAACGCACCCGCATTGGCGCCCAGTAAGACGCACCCAGTCCCATTTGGGAAATCAGCCCCTGCTTTGTAACCTAAAGCGACGTTTTCGCTACCAGCGGCAATTTTGAGGGCCTCACTTCCCACAGCGGTGTTTTTATTTGCATCAATGTCTGCAGAGGACATTGCAAAATCGCCTAACATTACGTTATAGGAACCAGTAAGAATAGGCAGGCCAGCGGTGTATCCCAGAGCAGTGTTGTTAAACCCTGTTGTCAAATCGCGAAGTGTGCTGTAACCCATGGCTGTGTTACTGGAACCGTAATTAAATTTTAAGGACTGCGCCCCGAACGCAGTGTTGTACCAGCCATGGTCAAGCTGAACCAGTGCATTTATCCCGCCGCTCGTATTTGAACCAGAATCCGAACCAATCGTGGTAGAGCCCCCACCAGTGGGTGCCTGACTGACCCAGGTAGTGCCGTCGGAAGTCAGAACATTGCCTGAGGCACCTGGGGCCACCTCCTGCACGCGGCTGGCGTCATTACCCAGTAGGACGCTGTTGGCGGTTAGCGTTGTGCGCCCTGTGCCACCCTGGCCCACCGACACAGAACCTGAGAGGTCGTTGAGCTGGGTGCTGGTGCTCAGCTTGGTGCTCAGAGCACCAACCAAATCCGTCTGCCACCCCAGGTTGCCGGTGATGCTACCCCAGGCCGCACCGCCTGATGGCGTGCCCCAGCTCAGCACGCCGCTGCCATTGGTGGTTAGCACCTGGTCATTGGTACCCGCCGTGGCCGGGAGGGTGAGCGTGTAACTGGTTGGCGTGGCTGGCGCCTGCAGGCCAATGTAGCCCGAGGTCGAACCGGCGAGGTAGAGGCCTTTCCAGGCTTTCGTGGTAGAGCCAAGGGCAGCAGAGTTGTTCTTGCCGGGCGCAACTTCCGTGATGGCTGGCATGTAGCCGGCCGTTCCATCACCGCCGATCACCATCTGATTGTCCTTGGTCGCAATGGCACCAGCTCCGATGGCAATCTGGTTGCTGGAGGTGCCAGACGAGGTGCCCGCCCCGCCCCCGACGAAGGTGTTGTTGGCGCCGGAAGAGACGGTGTTCGCGGCACTGCGCCCCACCGCCACGTTGTTCCCGCCGGTGACATGCGAGCCGGCGTTTCCCGTCAACGCGTACGCCCCGATGGCGACGTTGTCGGAGCTCTCGCCAAACATGAAGGCCGTGTGGCCGGCGGCGACGTTGTTGCTGCTCGTGCCAATAATCCCGCCACCTCCCATGGCCTGGTGCCCGACCGCGATGTTGTTCGTCCCGGTCGTCAGCCCGTAGCCGGCAAAGGAGCCCAATCCGATGTTGTAGCTCGCGGAGCCACCGGATGTCGCGTTCATGTTCGCGAGGGCGCTGGCCCCAAGAGCCGTATTGGAAATCCCGGAACCTGAAGCGGAAGCGCCGACGAGGGCCGTGAGGGCACTGTCCCCGACGGCGGTGTTGTACGTCGGGCCGCTGGATGTGACATCCATGGCCGCCAGGGCGCTTACACCGCCTGCGGAGTTGTATTTCGCTGGCAAGCCGAGGGCCAGCGCGGTGTTCCACGCGGCGCTTGTTCCGTCCGTAGCCAGGTATTTGCGGACATTGCCACTCTGGGAAGGCAGGCTGAAGGGAGTCGCCCAGGTCGGAACGCCACCGGCGAGCGTGAGCACCGTTCCGTTCGTGGAAGCCGCAAGTTTGGCCAGGGTGGTGGTGCCGGAGGCGTAGAGAACATCCCCGGCGGCAAAGCTGCTGAGCCCAGTGCCACCATTGGCCACAGCCACCGTGCCGGTGACATTGGCGGCGTTGCCGGTGATGTTGCCGCTGATATCGGCGCCAGGGATGGCCGACACGGCCGTCATGGCGCTGCTGCCGTTGCCCTTCACATAGCCTGTCAGGGTGGTGGCGCCCGTGCCACCGTTGGCCACGGCCACCGTGCCGGTGACATTGGCGGCGCTGCCGGTGATGTTGCCGCTGATGGTCGAGCCGGCGATGGTGGTGACACCGCCTGAGGTGTTGATGATGGCCGTGTTGTTGACCTTGAAGGCGCCGCTCACATTCACATCACCCGTCACGGACAGGCCTGCTTCGGTCATCCGCAGGGTCTCGGTGAAGGTGGTGCCGTCGGTGCGGTTGATGGTCCCGAAGGTCATGGCCGCCGTGGCCGGCACGAAGCTGCGCAGCTCGCTGGCCTGGACGCCGAAGCCATAGCGGTCCTTGTAGCCAGAGCCGTCCACCTCGTAGATGAGCAACTGCTGGGCGTTCAGGCTGCTGCCGAAGGAAAGCAGCGAGCTGGGCGCCGTGGTGCCGATGCCCACATTGCCGCCGGTGTAGGAGACGAGGCTGCCGCTGAGGCTCCAGGGGGACAGGACCGGCGCATTCCAGGTGCCGTCCGCCCGCAGGAACTTGACGCTGCCGCCGCCGGAGGCAGGCACGATGCCTGCGTTGGTGCTGTCGAAGGTGGTGAGGGTGGGGGCGGGGCCGGTGGGGCCTGTCGGTCCGGTGGGGCCGGTGGGTCCAGCGGGGCCTGTATTTCCCGTGGCGCCGGTGGCGCCGGCCTGGGCCAGGAGGGTCCACTTGGTGGGGCTGGCCTCGGGTGAGTTGCCGGTGTTGCCCGCCACCAGGCTGGTGTAGGTGGAGCCGTTGAAGACCACGCCATCGTACTGGGCGTAGGTGGTGCCGGCGGCCCAGGTGCCGTTCCAGTAGATCTGCTGGCCACGCTGGGCCAGGGTGTTCCAGTAGGTGTTGTTGGAGACCGGGATCCGGGCGTTGTTGGCCACCTTGCAGATGTAGCTGGTGCCGTTGTAGACCACGGCCTCGTTCGCCGCATAGCTCACGGTGGTGTCCCACACGCCCATCCACACCAGGCCCACGGAGCCCGTGGCGCCGGTGACGCCGGTGTCACCCTTGGCGCCTGTCGCACCAATGGAACCCGTCGCCCCGGTGGGGCCAGCGACACCCTGAAGACCCTGGGCACCGGTGGCACCCGTGTCACCCTTGGCGCCGGTAGCTCCGGTGGCGCCGGTGGAGCCGGTGGGGCCAGCCACACCCTGCGGACCCTGGGCACCTGTCGCACCCGTGTCACCGGTGGCGCCGGTGGTCCCGGTAGCACCCTGAGGACCCACCACGCTCACGCCGGAGCCGGGCCAGGCACCAGCAGCCTTGGGGCCCCAGAGGGTGTTCGCAGCGGTGTTCAGATAGAAGTCCCCATCCTGACCCACCCCGGTGACCGGATTGACGGCCCCATGGAGGAGGCTGCGTCCGTCCGCGCCGGTGGCACCGAGGTCACCCCTGGCGCCGGTGTCACCCGTGGTGCCCGTGGGACCGGTGGGTCCCGCAGGGCCGGTGGCGCCCGTAGAGCCGGTGGCGCCCGTGGCGCCGGTGGCACCGGTGGCCCCGGTCGGACCTGCAGGCCCGGTGGCCCCCGTGGCTCCGGTGGCGCCCGTGGCGCCGGTGGTGCCGGTGGCACCCCCATCCCCCCGCTGGGCCACCATGCCCCACGCGGTGGTGTCGGTGTCGGGGGGGGTGTGGACATTGTTGTCGGCGAGGCTCTTGTAGCTGGAGCCGAAGTAGACCACCACATCATTCAGCATGTAGGTGACCGGGCTGTTCCAGTCGCCCTTGTAGACCATGCCCAGCCCCTGGGGGCCGGTGGCGCCGGTGGCACCCGTGTCGCCAGCTGCACCCGTGGGCCCAGCCACGCCCTGGGGCCCTTGGGCGCCGGTCGCACCCGTGTCGCCCTTCACGCCTTGGATGCCCTGGAGGCCTTGGGTCCCCGTGTCGCCCTTGGCGCCGGTGGTTCCTGTGGCGCCCGTCGCACCCGTCAAGCCGATGGTTCCCTGGGGACCCGCAGCACCCGTCAAGCCCGTGTCGCCCTTGGCGCCGGTGGCACCGGTGTCACCCTTCGCACCCGTTGTTCCTGTGGTGCCCGTGGCACCCGTGAGGCCCGTGTCACCCTTGGCACCCGTGGGGCCCGTCAAGCCGATGGCGCCCTGGGGGCCTGTCGCCCCCGTGGCGCCGGTGGCACCGATGGTTCCCTGGATCCCCTGGGGGCCCGTGGGACCGGTGAGGCCGAGGGGCCCCTGGGGGCCCGTGACCCCGATGGCGCCCGTCGAACCCGTGGGTCCGGCCACGCCCTGGATGCCCTGGGGGCCGATGGGCCCGACCATGCTCACGCCCGTCTGGGGCCAGACGCCCGCAAGACGAGGCCCGAACAGCACGTTGGTCGCTGTGTTGATGTAGAAGTCCCCGTCGATGCCTTCGCTGGTGGGATTGCCCACGCCATTCAGCACTGCTTTCCCCGCCACGATGGTCTGGCCGGGGGTGCCCGCCGTGCCCTGGACGCCGGTCTGGCCCGTGGGGCCTTGGGGGCCCGTGCCACCAGCGGGACCCGCCAGACCCTGGGAGCCGGTGGCACCGGTGGCACCCGTCGAACCTGTGCTGCCCTGAGGGCCGGCGGTACCCGTGGCACCCGTGGCACCCACCGGGCCCACCAGGCTCACGCTGGCCACGCCCACCCAGTCGGCACCGACCTTGGGGCCGTAGAGCACCGTGGCGGCGCTATCGAGGTAGTAGTCACCCACCACGCCTGCGACGCCCGCAGCCACCGGAGCCCCGCTCCCGTGGAGGATGGTCTTGCCGTCGGCACCGTTGCTCCCTGCGGTACCCGCTGGGCCCGTAGCGCCAGTGGCGCCGGCGATGCCCTGCAGACCCTGGGGGCCGGCGGCACCCGTGGTGCCGGTGGCTCCCGTCGAGCCAGTGGCACCCTGCGCCCCCACCAGGCTCACGCCCGTGGCCGGCCAGGCGCCAGCGGCCTTGGGGCCCCACAGGATGTTGGTGGTGGTGTTCAGGTAGAAGTCACCATTGCTGCCCACGCCCACCACAGGGTTGGCACTGCCGTTCAACACCGTCCGGCCATCAGTGCCTGCGGCACCGGCGGCGCCCGCCACACCGGCGCCGCCCGTGGCCCCGGTGAGGCCGATGGGGCCCTGGGGGCCGGCGGCACCGGTCGCGCCGGTGGCACCCGTCGCACCTGTGGCGCCGGTGGCACCGGTGGCACCCTGGGGCCCCAGCACCGTGCTGGGCACAAACTTGGTGCCGTTATAGATGAGCCCCTGCCCGCTGGTGGGCCGGGTGGTGGTGAGGTCGACGGGAATGCCCTGGATCTGCGAGACCACGCTCTGGTTCTGGGTGCCGGTCACATCACCGCTAAACGACCCCACCAGCTCCCAGGCGGAGCGGGCCTGGAAGGACGGCACCAGATCCACATCCGGCAGCATGGGCGTGCCACCGATGACCAGGTGCAGCTTCAAGCCGGAGAGGCCCAGCACCGTGGACGGGATGGGCGTCATCCCCGTGCTGCCCAGCACCACGGAGTAGAGGCCGTCGGCCACGGTGAGGGTCACTGCGCCGGAGTTCCAGACTTCGAGCGCCGTGCTGTCCAGCAGCGAGAACACGAAGCTCCGCGCGCCGTTGGCGGCCACACCGGCTTCCTTCAGCCGGCCCTGGTAGGCCAGCTGCGGCAGGGGGGCGGCCTGGACGGCGACCACGGGCGCGTCTTGCGCCAGCATGGGCAGGCCGCCCAGGGCAACGAGGGTGGCAACCGTGGGGGTCAGAAAGGGATGGCGCATGGGGACTCCTGGGAAAGGCGAGGACGGGCGAAGAAAAGGGCGCTACTTGATGAGGGGGTCGTAGCCGTGGCGCACCTGCGAGGTGGCGCTGGCATCGGCGGCGGTGCGGGCCGACACGGGCTCACCCACCACCGAGGCGTTCTGGACGGCGCCACTGGCGGAGCCCTGCTGGCTGCCACTGGCGGACACCACATCCGGCTTCGAAGTCGTGGGCGGGGGCGGCGGCAGGATGGTGGCCTGGGCCGTGGCCGAGTACCGCACATCGTTATTCCACATGGCCACGATGCGGTAGCTACCCTGAGTGGTAGAGGCCGTGAACAGGCCCGTGGGCGAGAAGGTTCCGCCGGTGGCGGGCACCACGGACCAGCTGGCACTGCCACCCCAGGGGATGGTGGCCGTGAACTGCAGGGTCTGGCCCGGGGCCAGGGTCGCCACAGCGGGGCTGATGGTCATCACCTGGTTCACGGTGGCGGCGCGGTCCCCGCTGACGCGGTCACCCCCACCGCAGGCCAGGGCCAGCAGCAGGGCGGAGGCAGGCAGGAGACAGCGATAGGCTGATCGGCTCATGAGATCCCCTAGAAGCGCCACAGGAGGCCCGTGGTGACTGTGCTGGCCACCTGGTTCTCCTGGCCGATGTGGCTGCGGAGGAGGCGCACTTCCCCCTCCAGCTGGCGGGTGATGCGGTAGGTGGCCACGGGCCCCAGGGCCTGGCGCGTCCAGCTGGCGGTCCCGCTCTGAGTGACCGGGACGCCCGGCAGCAGCGTGAGGGTGTGGGTGCTGGCCACGGACCAGCGGGTCTCAGCCACGCCAAAACCCAGCGAGCAGCGGTCATTCCAGCCGTATAGGTAGTCCACCCCCAGGGAGCGGCTGCTCACCCTGGTGGTCATGGACTGCGATGACCCCGCGCCACTGCTGGCCTGGCTGGCACTGGGCAGCCACGTCAGATCCAGCCGGGGCCGCAGGCTGTGCCGGCCCTGGATGGCCCAGGTCCCATGCACACCCAGGGCATAACCCAGGGACCCCGCCGTCTTCCGCAGGTCGGGGCTGGCCGGGACCACCAGGGCGCCCTGGACACCCAACAAACCCGCACCGGGGAGCTCGACGGCCTGGGCTTGCCCCGCAACCAAGCAAACCAGAAGCAGATCTCGATGCAGCTGGGCCATCGTCGCCACCTTTTCCACGAAACAGGGCGCGAAATGACCCCTTTGTCGATTATTCGGTTGGGGCACGAGGGGCTAAAGTTGGGCGTTCTATGAGAAGCGGTCTGATTTCTATGATCTGTTGCCAATGAGATCCAGTGATCCTTTCCGGGCCATAGACTCTCGCCATGGAACCCAGCTTCACCCGCCTCCAGTTCCGCTGGCTCCTCGACGCCAGCGAGGGCAGCTTTGCCTTTGGTCCTCTGGATGGGGACATGGAGCGGCAGCCCCTGAACTTTCCCCCGGAGTTTGGTGAGGGCCACTTCGACCACTGCAACCTGGCCCTGGGCATGAGCATCTATCGCAGCACCCACCGCCTGCTCCCCCAGGCCTCGGGTCAGCTGATCCCCGTCGCCGAGATCCAGATCGACTACGGGGGTCCGGCCTTCGTGGCCCAGAGCCTGCGGGGGGGGGCGGATCTGCCAGCAGGAGCGCCTGCCCGAGGCCACCCTGATCTTCGAGGAAGGGCGGGACTTCTTCCTCTATACCCAGCAGCGCAGCACGCTCCCCCTGGTGGATGGTTCCACGGACTCCAGCATGGTGGCCCTCACCACCAGGCTCAACGCCCTGGAGCGCCTGGTGGGAGGGCCGGAGGCGGCCGCCCTGCTCGAAGCGCTCAACCTGAGCGTCCTGCCCTCGGTGATGGTCCGGACCATTCCCCGCCAGGTCAGCGACCCTCTGCACCAGGCGATGGCGCGCTCCCTCACCGGCCCCATGCAGAAGCTCTATGCCCAGGGCAAGGTCCTCGAGTACCTCTCAGGCCTGGCCGAGCACCTGAGGCTGGTGGGCACCGGCGACACCAGCGACTCTGTGCTGAACGAGCGCGTGGCCGCCTGCCGGGACCATCTCCTGAGCCTGGAGGGGAAGCTGCCGACGCTGGTGGCGCTGGCCGAGACCTTTCAGCTCCCTGCCAAGCGCCTCAACGCCGCCTTCGCCGAAACCTACGGCCAGACCATCTTCGCCTTCATCACCACCCACCGCCTGGACCAGGCCCGGGTGGCCCTGCTGGAGAGCGACGTGCCCATGAAGGCCCTCTCCCACAAGCTGGGCTACTCCCACGTGAACAACTTCATCACCGCCTTCCAGAAGCGCTTCGGCCAGTCCCCCGGCAGCCTCCGCAACCAGGCCGGCAAACCCCTCAAGCCCCGGATCGCCTGAGCCAGCGGATCGAACCACCGCAAAGAAAAAAATGATTTTCTAACCACAAAGAACACAAAGGGCACGGAGGGAAACCCCTTGCGCCGCAGGGGTTCCTTCAATCACACTGGCGGGACCATGACCGCTTTCGTGAGCTTTGACCCGCGCCCTAGCCACCCTGCCCCGCTGATGGGGTTGCACGGGGTCTGAGCCGATCGCACAAGGTTCTGTTTTATCGCCCCCGACCCATGCGCTCGGGGGTTTTCATTTGAGGTACCCATGACCAGCCAAGCTCCAGCCGCAGCATCTTCTGAGCGCCGGAACCCCATCCAGACCCGGGGCGACCTCGGTTCGGCGCGGCGCATCGTCGTGAAGCTGGGCACCCAGGTGGTGGTGGACGCCGAGGGGCGCCCCGCCCTGGGCCGCCTCTATGGGCTCATGGAGGCCGTGGCCGCCATGGGCGCCCGGGGCTGCCAGCCCCTGCTGGTGTCCTCCGGTGCGGTAGGCCTGGGCGCCCGCCGCCTGGGCCTCCACCCCAGCGCCCTGGCGGACAAGCAGGCCAGCGCCGCAGTGGGCCAGGGCGAGCTGATGTCGCTGTATGCCGACGGCCTGGGTCGCCTGGGCTTCCCCGCCGCCCAGGTGCTGCTCACCGAGGACGACTTCTCGGACCCCACCCGCCACGCCAACCTGAAGCGCACCCTGGAGGCCCTCCTGGCCATGAGTGCGGTGCCCGTGCTCAACGAGAACGACACGGTGTCCACCCTGGAGCTGGAGCGGCCCGCCGAGGGGCGCACGCCGGTCTTCAGCGACAACGACCACCTCTCGGCCCTGGTGGCCACCCACCTGGATGCGGACCTGCTGGTGCTGCTGTCGGACGTGTCCGCCCTCCACACCAGCAACCCGGCCCTGGATCCCGGCGCCGAGCCCGTGGGGGAGGTGCCTTTCGGCTCGGAGCTGGATGTGGACCTGGCAGGCCGCAGTGGCCGGGGCCGCGGCGGCATGGCCAGCAAGGTGGGCGCCGCCCGCCTGGCCGCCGAGCGCGGCGTGGCCGTGGTGCTGGCCTCGGGCCTGGAGCCCCGCATCCTGGAGCGCATCCTGGCGGGCGAGGCGGTGGGCACCCTGTTCGGCGCCAACCCCGAGGCCGCCCCCGAAGAGCCCGCCGAACATCCCGTTCGAGGGCAGGCCGTGGCCGCCCGGGCTGCCGCCCACACCCTGGCGGTCACGCCCGGCACCACCCGCAACCGGGTGCTGGAGGCCCTGGCTGCGGGCCTGCTGGCCGACGCCGAGGCCATCCTGGCGGCCAATGCCCTGGACCTGGCCGCCGCCGAAGGCACCATCAGCCCCGCCGCCTTCCAGCGCCTGCGGCTGAGCCCCGGCAAGCTGCAGGAGATGGCCGCCGGCGTGCAGGCCGTGGCCGCCCTACCGGAACCCCTGGGCCGGGTGGACCTGCGCCGGGAGCTGGACGAGGGCCTGGAGCTCACCCGGGAGTCCTGCCCCCTGGGCGTGCTGGGCGTGATCTTCGAGTCGCGGCCCGATGCCCTGGTGCAGATCAGCGCCCTGGCCCTCAAGAGCGGCAATGCGGTGCTCCTGAAGGGCGGCCGCGAGGCCCGCCACTCCAACGCCGCCCTGCTGGCCACCGTGCGCGCCGCCCTGGCCACCGAGGGCCTGCCGGAGGACGCCGTGCAGGGCCTGGCGGACCGCGCCTCCGTGGAGGCCCTGCTGGGTCTCTCAGACCTGGTGGACCTGATCATCCCCCGGGGCTCCAATGCCCTGGTGAAGCGCATCCAGGCCACCACCCGGATCCCGGTCCTGGGCCACGCCGAAGGCGTCTGCCACGTCTACCTGGACGCCGCCGCCGACCCCGCCATGGCCGTCCGCCTGGTGCGGGACGCCAAGCTGCAGTACCCCTCCGCCTGCAACGCCGCCGAGACCGTGCTGGTGCACACCGCTGTGGCGCCCACCCTGCTGCCCCTGCTGGCGGCGGACCTGGCGGCCCGGGGCGTGGAGCTGCGGGGCTGTGCGCAGAGCCTGGCCCTGGCCACCGGCCTGGTGCCCGCCACCCCCGAGGACTGGGACACGGAGTACGGCGAGCCCATCCTGGCCCTCAAGGTGGTGCAGGATCTCGATGAAGCCCTCGCGCACATCCGCCAGCACGGCAGCGGCCACACGGAGGCCATCGTCACCGAAGACGCCGCCGCCGCCGCCCGCTTCCTGGCGGAAGTTGACGCCGCCGGGGTCTACCACAACGCCAGCACCCGCTTCGCCGATGGCTTCCGCTACGGCTTCGGGGCCGAGGTGGGCATCAGCACGGGCCGCATCCACGCCCGGGGCCCGGTGGGGCTGGAGGGCCTGCTCAGCCACCGCTACCTGCTGCGGGGCTCCGGCCAGCGGGTGGAGGACTACAGCGGGCCCGCCGCCCGGCCCTTCCGGCACCTCGACCTGCCGCTGGCTTCCAGCCAGCCATAAGTCGAACTAATGAAAACATAAAGCCATATAACTTGAGATGGGGGTCCACCCTGCTACCCTTTTAGGGAAGACTGTCGTCCCAAATCATGGTGGGACGGCATTTTCTTAACGGGAGCCCCCCATGTCTGCGCTGCTGTCCCCCGACACCCCGGCCTATGCTGTGCCACAGGCCAATCTGGTTCCCGTGAGTGACCACCTCGGGAAACTGATGACCATCCCGGCCTCCCGGATGTTCCTCATCAACAAGTCCCTGAAGGTCTTCCAGGAGAAGCAGCCCGGCGTGCCCATCTTCGACGCCAGCCAGGGCGACGGCGGGGCCTCCCTGCCCGGCGTGCCCGAAGCCCTCCTCGACCGCGCCTTTGAGCTGCAGAAGCAGCACGGCACGGCCTACGACATGCCCTTCGGCACCGACGCCTACCGGAAGCTGGTGGCCGAGAAGTACTGGAAGCTCGAGCCGGACACCGGCTGGGGCCCCGCCAACGTCATCGGCACCCAGGGTGGCCGCGACGGCCTGGTGAAGGCCTACCAGGCCATGCTCACCCTCGGCCACGGCCGCCAGGGCGATGTGGTCATCGTCAGCCGCGTGCCCTGGATCAGCTACAACTGGGGCCCGTACGGCATCGGCGCCAATGTGATGTGGGCTCCCGGCCGCGCCGAGGAGGCCTGGTCCTACACCCCCGAGGGCATCCAGGCCTGCGTGGCCGAGGCCGCCAAGACCGGTCGCAAGGTAGCGGGCCTGGTCATCACCAGCCCGGACAACCCCACGGGCCAGACCCTCACCATGGAGCGCCAGATCGTCCTGGGCAAGGCGGCGCTGGAAGCCGGCGTGGCCTACGTCCTCTTCGACTGGATGTACCACGCGGTCGGTGACGGCGAGGGCTCCGATGTGAACGCACTGTTACGGGCCTTCGAGCCCAAGGAGCGCGAGCGCATCATGGTCCTGGACGGCATCACCAAGTGCCTGGGCGGCTCCAACATCCGCAACTGCCACCTGCTGGCCCCCGAGGCCGTGGTGAAGATGATCGTGGCCCAGGCCTCGCACACCGTCATCCCCAGCTTCTTCAGCCTGGCCGTGGCCATGGCCGCCTACGAGAAGGGCCTGCAGGAAGCTGCGGCCTCCATCATCGGCCCCTGCCGAGAGAGCCGGGCCTGGCTGCGCACCTACCTCAAGGACCAGGGCCTCACCCACATCATCGGCCAGGGCTACTACGCCTT
Organism: uncultured Holophagaceae bacterium; assembly: GCA_903840385.1. Classification (GTDB taxonomy): domain Bacteria; phylum Acidobacteriota; class Holophagae; order Holophagales; family Holophagaceae; genus Geothrix. Next base: position 8,523 of record CAIMFT010000147.1, on the reverse strand, counting down.
CATCAACGTGGCCGATGCCGTCCAGGCCAAGGGCTGGGCTGACACCGAGCCCATGGGCCAGTACCTCGCCGAGAACGTGGGCGTGGCCGTGGTGCCGGGGGCGTTCTTCAGCCCCTACGGTGGCGACTGGATCCGCTTCTCCTACGCCACCCCCCAGGCCCGCACCCAAGGCGCCGCCGAGCGGCTCATCGGCGCACTGAACGACCTGAAAAAGTGATTTCACCGCCAAGGCGCCAAGAGCGCCAAGAAGGACTTTGGTCCTAGCAGTTTCTTGGCGCTCTTGGCGTCTTGGCGGTGTGCTTTGTGGTTCTGCCTCTGCGTGATATTGGAGTCCCCGTGTACAACCTGAATGCCTTCGTCGAGAAGTTCCAGCTGGCCCGGCGCATGGCGCTGGAGAGCCGGCCCGGCGGCGGCCTGTGCGGTCTGGAGCTGGAGTGGAACCTGGTGGACCCGCAGTTCCGCCCCCTGCTGACGGTGGGCACGGGGCCCGACCACATGTCCTTCGTGGATCACCTGCGCTCCAAGGTGCTCGCTCCGTGGACCAACGAGTACCACCAGCTGGAAGTCTTCCACTGGATGATCGAGTGGGTCACCCGGCCTTACCACACGCCCAAGGGTGCGGTATACGAGGGACGCCTGCTGGAAGCCGAACTGATCAACGCCCTTGCGAAGGCCGGCAAGGCCTTTGGCGAGCCGCTCCACTACTGGCACGGGAACCTGCTGGTGCTGCCGGAGATCGGCCCCGACTGCGTGCCCGAGTCCTGGCACCTGGCCAAGCGCCGCTACCTCCAGCGCTGCGTCGAGCTCTACGGCACTGAGCTGGCCACGGCGGGCACCCACTCCAACCTCAGTCTCCCGGAGCCCATGCTGGCCTGGGACTTCATGCACCTGCCCGCCAGCGAGCGCGGCGACACGCACCTGGATGACTACAAGAACAAGGTCTACATCACGGGCACCCGCCTCATGCGGGCCTTTGCGGCCCTCTTCATCGCCGCCAGCGCCAGCACGCCCCTCCAGGCCTCGGAGGAGAACGGCGAGGCCGTCATCCGCCTCACGCCCTTCGAGTCGGTGCGCAACCTCACCTTCCCCAACCCGCCTGCCCTGGACGTACCGGACCTCAACCGTAGCCACCCGGACTACCTGCGCCTGTCCTACGACCTGGTGCGCCGGGGCGTCCGCTTCGGCAACAACAACTGGATCCCTGTCCGCGCCCGCTCCCAGGCCGAGCCGGTGGAGCGCCTCATCCAGGTCACCAGCGATCAGCTGCACGACATCTACGCCCGGGGCCTCTTCGCTGCCGGCGAGACCCGCAACGTGGAGGACATGGCCGCCCAGATCGAGCGCCAGAACCTCTTCGCCCGCATCGACCTGCCCATGGCCCGCGTGGAAGTCCGCACGGATGACCCTGGCCATGACCTGGCCCTGGACGTCGCCAACCTCACGCTGAAGCACCTCCTGCTGCTCCGCTTCTACGCCGACCCCGACTTTGCCCGGGGCTTCCGCTACGACGCCGAGGACATCAAGCGCGCTCGGCGCAATGAGGACCTGGCCGCCCGCGAAGGCCTGCGCGCCACCATCGAGGACCCCCTCACCGCCAAGCCCGTGGCCATGCGCACCTTCCTGGACTGGACGCTCACGCAGCTGCGGCCCATGGCCGAGGCCCTGGGCATGTGGGACGACCTCCAGCCCCTGCGCGACATGGTGGACGGCGCCCCCAGCACCGCCGAGCGCATCCGCCAGCAGCTCAAGGCCCGCCTGGGCACCTCGGACATCGTGCCCCCGGACCTCATGGTCGAGCTGGCCGAGGCCCGTCGGAACCAGGTGCGCTCCGATGTGGAGGCCGTCACGGCCCACCTCGCCGACCTGGGTGCGGAAGAAGGCAAGATCCTGGACTTCGTGGAGCACGCCCGGGACGAGGTGAACCTCGATCCCCAGGCCCCCATCCGCTTCAGCCCGCGCCCCGAGACCTTCGTGGATGCGGAGTACCCGGACAAGGCCTCGGAGGTGCTGGCCGTGTCCCAGCGCCTGGTGCGCATCCCCAGCGTCACGGCCTGTCCCGTGGAGCGGCTGCCGGAGATCCACCGCGCCGCCACCTTCATCGCCGACTACCTGCGCAACCACGGCGTGCCCGTCCGCACCTTCGACGAGGGCCCCTTCCCCTCGGTGCTGGCCTACTTCCCCGGCGAGGAGAAAGCTCCCGCCATGCTCTGCGGCCACTTCGATGTGGTGGCGCCGGAGCCCGACGACAGCCAGTTCGAGCCCCGCATCGAGGGCGACTACCTCTGGGGCCGTGGCGCCGCCGACATGAAGACCGTCGTCTCCACCTACCTGGTCTGGATGAAGGACACCTTCAAGAAGGGCGCCCCCTACCCACCCATCAACCTGCTGCTGGTGGGCAACGAAGAGAACGGCGAGCTGGAGCCCATGGGCACCCCCCATGTGCTCAAGCAGCTCAAGGACGAGTGGGACTACGAGCCCAGCTTCTTCATCGCCGGTGAGCGCACCGGGGAGAAGGGCACCGAGCTGTGGGGTGAGGTCTGCACCCAGAACCGCGGCGTGATCCGCTTCGAGCTCATCGCCCACGGCACCCGCGGCCACAGCGGCCTGGCCGGTGGTGCGGACCTCACCGAGCGCATCCTCAGCGCCCGCGAGGCCCTGCGGGAGCTCTTCGCCAAGCACCTCACCCTCAAGGCGGCGGACGGCTGGCAGTCCCTGGCCCGCTTCGCCTATGTCCAGGTGGGCACGCCCGGCATCTACAACATCACCGCCGACCGTGGCGCCGTGGGCGTGGAGATCCGCCCCATCCCCCAGGATGATGTCTCCCAGATGCGCGCTGACATCGAGGCCCTGGCCGCCGAGCGGGGCCTGGAGTTCCTGCCCTCTGCCTGGGAGGCCGGCGTCTCCTGCGATGCTGAGAACCCCTGCCTCAAGGCCCTGCTGGCGGGCATCGAGGCTGCGGGTGGTGATGTGCGCATCGGCCGCAAGGGCGCCGGCACCTCCGCCCGCTTCGCCCCCGGTGGCCAGGGCGTGGTCTGGGGCCAGACTGGCATCGGCCCCCACGCCGCCGGCGAGCGCCACTACATCCCCAGCATCGACCCCTACTACCGAGCCCTCAACGCCTTCGCGGCGGAGCTACAGAAGAGCTAAAAGCGGAGACAGGATTAACAGGATTTAAAGCCGATTAACAGGAAAAAGCTTTTCGAAATTATTGCTTTAATTCTGTTAATCAAGCACTTAATCCTGTTAATCCTGTCTCCGTTTTTTGTCCTTAATCCTCTTAATCCTGTCCCAGTTTTTTCTCAGAAATCCTGGTTCTCGGTGATTCGGGTGCCGTCGCTGGTGAAGGCTTGGAGGTAGCGGGCGATGCGGCTCTGGGCGATGTGCAGGTCGTCCAGGCCCAGGTTGATGTTCAGCAGGTCGACGTACCAGGGAGCCTTGATGGGGCTCTGGACGTAGGTCTCCACGATGGCCCGGGCGATGGGCAGGGTGGTGGCCTTGGAGTCGTCGTGGACGTCGCGGTTGCCGGCCTTGAGCAGCTTGGCGTACTCCTCTTCCAGCAGGCGGGTGAAGAGGGCCTGGGTGAAGGGTGCCCCTTCGGCACAGCCGGTCTCGGCGTCGGCCTCGGTGAGCACGGCGCCCTTGTGGATCCACTCCCACAGGATGGAGAGGCGGATCTCACCGGTGGCCATGTCCTCCATGAGGTAGAGCACGTCATCGTTGCCGAAGAACTCGGCGGGCTTGAGGGCCGCCGCCTGGAAGCCGCGCAGGAAGGCGTTGCCGTACTGCAGGGCCACGGACAGGAGATCCCGGGCCCCGGCGATGGTGCGCGGGGCGGGCTCCAGCTGCATGAGGCCGGCGGCGTCGGCGGCGGTGTAGGTGAGGGCCGGGAAGGCGCGGCCGGTCTGGTTGGCCTGCCCCACCTGCTCCCACACGGGCCGGACGATGTGGACCATCTTCCAGTGCGCCACCCACTTGCCGGAGGCACCCTCGCGCTGCTCACGCTCGGCCCCAGCCACGGCCCGCTGCATGCTGGCGGCGACGCCCTCGGGCGAGCCCACGGGGATGTTGGGCTCCATGCCGCCCTGCCAGAGGGCGCAGCGGCCGTTGCGGTCCGGGGTGTTCATGGCCCGCCGCACGCGATCCTCGTAGGTCCGCATGTAGCCGTAGGTCATGGTGATGGCCTGAATGTTGGGGTTCACGAAGGCCGGGTCCCAGGCCAGGGCATCGGACACGCTGTTGATGTAGTCCCAGCGGCCTGTGTTGAAGCCCACGAAGTGCGGGGAGAGGGCGGCGCGGATCTCCATGAGCTGGAAGCACTGCTCGATCTGCTCCACCAGCACGTAGCACTTGATGGTGCCCACGGGCAGGCCCAGGTGGCCCTCCAGGGCCAGGATGAAGTCGTTCCAGAGGGCCGCATCCTCGGCGGTCTGGGTCTTGGGCAGGTAGAGCACGAGGCTGCGGCCAGCGGCCCGCAGGCGCTCGTGGTTGTTCACCACGAAGAGCACCATGTCGGCGATGGAGGCGGAGAACCCCTTGCCGTTCTGGCGGATGTGGCGGTCGTCCAGGTGGAGGCCCCGGCAGCGGTAGATGACCGTGGTGAAGTCCAGCTGCTGCCGCCAGTCCCCGACGATGGGCCGCCCGAAGAAGCCCTGGGCCCAGGCGTTCATCTCGACCGCGACCTCCTCGGCCACCGACAGGAAGAGGGGATCCCGGGCGATGGCCAGCTTGAGGTTGCGGTGGTTGTCCAGGGACATGGTGTCCACCTGGCCCAGGGCGTCTTCGCCGTCGAACATCCAGCCATCGGCACCGGAGAGCAGGGCATAGGCCACGTTGCGGATGCCGGAGCGCACATCGGCCCGGGGCTTGGTGGCAGGGCCCGTGCCCTGGATCCACTGGCGCTGGAGGTCGGGCGGGATGATGGCGCCGTCGAAGTTGCCGGAGCGGGCGTCGGCCACCTTGATCTGGGTGCCGGGGATCAGGCCGTCCGCATCCAGGAAGGCGATGCGCTCCCGGTGCTGGGCTCGGCGCTGGCGCATGGCCGTGCGGGCCGCCATGCGCGCCTGGCGGCGGTGGTTGAGCGGTGCCAGCACCTCGAGGGCCGCCAGGGCCGCCGGCGTGTAGACATCGGGGTAGCTCTCCAGGATTCCGTCCCGGAACTCGAGTGACTGGTTCATTGCATCCTCCGAAGGGACACCCGGGCCACGGGTGTCCCTTTTTCTCATGAAACACGTTTAAACAAGGACCCTAACTGCCGATCAGCTGACCACCGGTGCGGTGGGGAGGATCCAGGGAATGACAAAGGCCTGCAGGAGCACGATGATGATCACGAATCCCAGCAAAATCATGGAATATTTAAGGGTCTTCCGGAAGATGTCCGTCTCCTTGCCCACCAGGCCCACAGCGGCGCAGGCCACAGCGATGGACTGGGGTGAGATGAGCTTGCCCATGACGCCGCCGAAGAGGTTGGCGGAGGTGGTGAGCACCGGGTTCAGGCCCAGCTGGATGGCCGTGACCTGCTGGAGCTTGCCGAACAGGGCCGCCGACGACGTCACGGAGCCCGTGAGGAACACACCAATCAGGCCGATGACCGGGCTGAAGATGGGGAACGCCATGCCCGTGAGCACCGCCAGGGCCAGGCCCAGGGTGAAGGACATGCCCGAGTAGTTGGCCAGGAAGCCAAGGCCGATGACGGAGGCCAGAGTGATGAGGGCGAAGCGCAGCTGCATGAAGGTCTTGGCGAAGACCCGGACGCCAGTGGCGGGGGAGATCTTCAGGACGAACATGGAGAGCAGCGCCGACAGGAACATGGCCGTGCCGGGGGCGGTGAGGTACTGCCACTTGTAGCTGGCAGCGTAGGCAGCGGGCTTGGCGACGATGGGTGCGGCCTTGAAGACGACGCCATCCAGCCCGGGCCACTTGGGCACAGCCAGGAACCAGTGGTGGGTCTTCTCGGCATAGGCTTTGAAGGCGGGCGTACCCCAGATGCCCATGACCACCATGAGGATAAGGAAGGGCGACCAGGCCTTGAACACCTGCCCAGCGGTGTGGGTGGCGGAGCTGCTGGCGGTGACGTTGGCGGCATCATCCGGGAAGTTCCAGACGTTCTTGGGCTGCCAGACCTTGATGAAGCCCACGAGGCAGACCAGGGAGACCACAGAGGCCGTGATGGCGGGCAGCTCGGGCCCGAACCAGGTGGAGAGCACCAGGGAGGCGGCGGCATAGCTGATGCCTGCCACCAGGGCCGCGGGCAGCACTTCCTTGGCCTTCTGGAAGCCCACCATCACCACCACCATGAAGAAGGGGATGATCAGGGCCATGAGGGCCATGTCGATGCCGACGGCCCGGGCCATGGTGGTGGCAGGGATTCCCGTCACGGTGGACATCATGATGGTGGGCACACCCACGGGGCCGAAAGGCACAGGCGGCGTGTTGGCCACCAGGCAGATGACCGCCGCCGGCAGCGGCGGGAAGCCGAGGCCGATGAGCATGGCCGCAGCCACAGCCACGGGGGCACCCTGCCCGGCCACGCCTTCCATGAAGGCAGAGAAGGAGAAGGCGATGAGGAGAGCCTGGATGCGGCGGTCCGGGGACAGGGACGAGATGGAGCCCTTGATGACCTCGAACTGGCCGGACTCCACGGTGAGGTTGAAGAGGAACACCGCCGTCAGGATGATCCAGCCGATGGGGAACAGGCCCGTCAGCATGCCCAGGGCCGAGGCCGAGAGGGCCGCAGAGACCGGCATGCGGTAGACCAGGACACTGATGACGATGGTGAGACCCAGGGTGATCAGGCCCGCCACGTGGCCCTTCATGCGCTTCACCGCCAGCGCCCAGAAGAGAAAGAAGATGGGGATGGCAACCACGAGCGCCGTTAAGAGCAGGCTCCCATTGAGGGCTGCGTAGTTCTGGTTCCAGGGCATGGGGCGTCCTTTCATCTGAACCGTAGGAGGGGGAGCATCGGATAAAGACGATGCAGTGGTCTTCAAATTCCCATCTTCCGTGGCCCGGGAGCCCTGAACAGGTGGCAATTTCCGATGCTAGGCATCGGATTTTCCGATACTGCCCCCCTATTAGGGTCGTCAAACCGCTAGACTACGCCTCATGGATGTCCGCACCCTCTCCACCTTTTGCGCCGCCGCCAGGACGCTGAACTTCACCCATGCGGCCGCCGCCCTGGGTTACGCCCAGTCCAGCGTCACGGCCCAGATCAAGAGCCTGGAAGAGGATCTGGGCACGGACCTGTTCAACCGGGTGGGAAACCGCCTGGAGCTCACGGAGCCCGGAGCCCGGTTCCTGATCTATGCCGAGCGCATCCTGTCCCTCACCCAGGAGGCCAAGGCCTCGGTCCTGGAGGAAGAGGGCGTGGGCACCCTCCGCTTCACCGGGCCCGAGTCCGTCTGCACCTACCTGCTGCCCCGCATCCTCCGGAGCTTCAAGACCAAGTTCCCCCGGGTCCGCCTCCAGTTCCAGCCGGGCTTCGTGCGGGACTTCAAGCGCCAGGTGCTGGAAGGTGCCGTGGACTTCGCCTTCATCCTGGAGGAGCCCTTCCCCTCCAAGACCCTGGCCGTGGAGCGCCTGCGGGACGAGGAGATCCTCATCCTGGCCGCGCCCTCCCACCGCCTGGCCTTCGCGCCCACCGTCTCCGCCCAGGACCTCATGGGCGAGGAGGTCCTGCTCAAGGCCCTGGGCTGCAGCTATCGCAACCAGTTCGAGCGCCAGCTCATCACCGCCGGCGCCCATCCCGGCGACTTCACGGAGTTCCAGGGGGTGGAGACCATCAAGCGCTGCGTGATGGCGGGCCTGGGCATCGCCCCCCTGCCGCGCATGGCCGTGGAGGAGGAACTGCAGGCCGGCACCCTGGTGGCCCTCCACTGGGAAGGTCCGCCCATCCACATCTCATCGCACCTGGTGTGGAACCCCGCCCGCCACCTCAGCCTCGCCGAGCGAGCCTTCTTCCAGCACGTGCGGGACCAGCTGAAGACCGTGCCTGTGGCAGAGACGAAATAGCCTATTTCCTCACCGGTTAGCTCCGAAAAAAAGAACAGCCAACCGCAGAGAGCGCAGAGAGCGCAGAGAAAAACCAAGCGCAAGGGCGTCCAGGACGAGGGTGCAAAGACAACTGCCTTTGACGGGGATCAAAGGGATGGACGGAGATAAGGCTTGCTTGGGTTGGGCCGCACCGGCGCAGGGGCTCCAGCCCGGGGTGCCACCGTCGCGCCTTTTGGGGGGCGCGGCCGTGGCACCCCGGGATGACTTCCGGCCACGCCGGAAGCCGCCGCAGGCGGGCCCATGCAGGGAGTGGGTAGTCTGCCCTTATCCCCGTCCATCCCATGTATCCCCGTCATGCTTTTGCTTTTCGCTCCGGACGGGCAGGGCGAGGGTGCAAAGACAACTGCTTGAACGAAGCCGCTTCGCGGCAGGGTGACGGACGTCTGTCCAGCCCGATCGCCCGTTAGGGCTTGCGGAAGCAACGGTTTGCAGTCTCCTTGGTTGTGGCGGTGTTAGAGCACCGGCCCCACAACC
>CAIMFT010000146.1 GCA_903840385.1 uncultured Holophagaceae bacterium | reverse complement strand
TTTTAGTGATGCAGCAATGCTTAATTGACGACCAGCTTCCGCGCTTCCAGGAGGTTGCCGACGGACTTCTCCATGGCGGTGATGGCTTTGACATAGGTGATCTGGGCCTGGAGCTCGGCGCTCTTGGCGGAGTCCAGGTCGTTCTGCTTGGAGAGCACCAGGAAGTTGGTGCTCATGCCGTTCTCGAACTTCTTCTGCTCGGCTTCCAGATCCTTCTCGCGGAAGTAGCGGGTCTTCTCGGCGGCAGCCACGCCCTTGGCGGAGGCCTCCACATTGCGGAGGGCCTGGCGGGCCTCCAGGGTGATGCCCAGCTCCAGGTCCTTGAGGTTCAGCTCGCTCGTGCGGCGGCTGGCCCGGGACTGCGCCAGGCTGCCCTTGGCGGCGCGGTTCTGGATGGGCATGGAGAACTGCAGGCCAATGGAGTAGCCGGGGTAGGCGGCCTTGGAGAGGTCCTTGTTGACGGCGGTGAGGCCCTCCGAGGGGATCTGGGAGGCGGCATTGCCGGAGTAGGTGGCGAAGGCGTCCAGCTGGGGCAGGGTGCGGTTGACGGCGGCGGTCTCCTGCACCTGCTTGGTCTGCAGGTCCAGGCGGGCGGTCTTGAGCTCGATGCGGCTGGTCAGAGCCCGCTGCTCGGCGGAGGCTTCATCCATGCCCACGGGCTTGACGCTCGGAGCGTCCGTCAGGTCGAGGCCCGCAGGGCGCTCCGAAGAGGGATACAGGGCGCGGATCAGGGCGTCCTTGCTATTCAGGTCCTGGGCCTCGGCGGCGATGATCTCCTGCTCCCGCTGGGCCACAGAGGCCTCGGAGGAGGTCACCTCGATGGGGGCGAGGGTGCCCACCTGCACGCGGATCTGATTCTCCCGCAGCTGCTTCTGGGCCAGCTCCAGAGCCTGACGCTTGTTCACCAGATTCCGCTGGGCAAACACCACATCCCAGTAGAGGGTCTCGGTGCTGGCCACGAGGTCGATGATGGACTTCGTGAAGGTGAGATCGGCGGCCTTGGCGCCCAAGCGGGCCACGATGAGGCGGCTCTCGGTGGCCTCGCGCCCGAAGCCGCGGAGCAGGCTCTGGGTGTAGGTGGCGGAGAGGCTGCCGTCGTAGGGCGTCGTGGTGGAGCCGCCAACGAGGGTGCCGGAGGAGAAGGAGTAGCGCGGTGCGTAGCTGAGGCTGAGGCTGCCGCCCCACTCAAAGGCCTTGGTGGAACCCACGGACAGGCTACGGCTCTGGGTGGTGCTCTCCAGGGTGGCGGCAGGGGTCTTGAAGCCGTCCTGGGACTTGGAGAGGGTGAGGCCGCTGGTGAGGTTCCAGTCGAAGGAACCCTGCTCGACCATGACGCCAGCCACGGTGGAGGTCCGGGTCTCGGTGGCGATCTGCACCTGCAGGTTGTTCTTCAGCGAGGTCTCGATGGCCGCCTGAAGCGACAGCTTCGTGGGGGCCTTGGGGGCCTGCTGAGCCACGAGGGAGAAGCTCACCAGCAGGGCCGGGAGAAGGGGGAAACGCATCATCACCACTCCTTGGACATCGGGGAAGAACCGCCGCACGGACAGACTGCCTACGGTGGACACCGGATCAAGGTTTAGACCCAGGTTTCTAGCAGAATGACTCCATCGTAAGTTGAGGGCAAGGCCCATCTCCTCAACCGTTGGAAAGCGGACGCTTGAGTAGTTCACGGGCGATGACCATGCGCTGAATCTCGCTGGTGCCCTCGTAGATGGTGGTGATGCGGACGTCCCGGTAGAGGCGCTCCACCACGTACTCCTGGGAGTAGCCGTAGCCGCCGTGGATCTGGACAGCGCGGTCGCAGAGGAACACGGCGCTCTCGGTGCTGTACAGCTTGGCGGTGGCGGCTTCCTTGGTGCAGGGCTGGCCGGCCTCCTTGAGGGTGGCGGCCCGGTAGACCAGGAGGCGGGAGGCCTGGAGGCGGGCCTCCATCTCGGCCAGGTAGGTCTGGATCATCTGGTGCTCGCCGATGGGCTTGCCGAAGGAGACCCGGGCCTTGGCGTAGGTGATGCTCTCGTCCATGGCGCGCTGGGCGATGCCCAGGGCCTGGGCGGCAATGCCGATGCGGCCCACGTCGAGGCCGCCGAAGGCCACCTTCAGGCCGTCACCCAGCTGACCCAGCAGGGCGTCATCGGGCACGAAGGCGTCCTCCAGGGCTACCATCACGGTTCGGCTGGAGCGGAGGCCCATCTTGTGCTCGGGGCGGCCCATGACCACACCGGGCTGGTCCGCATCCAGGATGAAGGCGCTGATGCCCTTCTTGGCGGAGTCGGGATCGGTGCGGGCCATGGTGATGAAGTAGCGGCCCACCCCGCCGTTGGTGATCCAGGCCTTGGCGCCGTTGAGGAGCCAGCCCCCCTCCACGCGGGTGGCCCGGGCCTTCAGGGCAGTGGCATCGGAGCCGGCATCAGGCTCCGTGAGCATGAAGCCGCCCAGTTCCTCGCCGCTGGCCAGGGGCTTGAGGTACTTCTGCTTCTGCGCCTCAGTGCCGAAGGCGAGGATGGGGGCACAGGCCACGGAGTTGTTCACGCTCATGGCCACGGCCACGGAGGCATCGGCGTAGGCCACCTGCTCCAGGGCCAGGATGTAGCTGAGGAAGTCCACCCCCGCACCGCCGTAGGCCTCGGGGACGGTCATCCCCATGAAACCCATCTCGCCCAGCTGCCGGATGATGTCCGTGGCGAACTCGCAGCTGGCATCCCGGGCGGCGGCACCCGGCTCGATCTCAGCCTTGGCGAACTCCCGGGCGGCTTCCCGGATGGCGAGCTGGTCTTCGGTGAACTGGGGGAACATGGCGGCTCCAAAGATGATTCCAGGGTAGCAAGCGGAGCCCACCCGGCGGGGCGGGATTCTGGGGGCGGAGTCGGCTCTGGTTAGGTGGTCAGGCTGCGCCGGAGGAGGTCCACGGCGGCCTTGGAGCCCTCCCACATCATGCGCTCCCAGGCCTCGTCCAGCCCGCACCAGAGGTACTCGCTGTGCTCGGCGGGCTCGAGGCGCACCTCGGCGGTGGCCGCCACCTCCATGGAGAAGCAGACCTCGGTGTTGAAGCGGGGCTCGTCGTCAGGGAAGCGGACGATGGAGGGATCCACCCAGAAGCTGTGGGAGAGGCCCAGGGGGCGCAGGGTGCCGGTCAGCCCGGTCTCCTCCAGGAGCTCCCGGTGGGCGGTCTCTTCGGGGACTTCGCCGGGCTCCATCATGCCCGTGACGCTCTGCCACCAGAGGCCATGGGCAGGCACCCGCAGCATCATGAGCACCTCGGGGCCGGAGGTGCCGCGCCGCCAGGTGAGGGCCGAGACGCTGCGGCTGGGCTCCCGGACGGGCTGGAGTTGGAGGGCCAGCAGGTCCAGCAGCTGCCCCTGGAGCTGGTCCGCCGCCTCGGCCCAGGAAGGTGCCTCGCCGCCCAGGAGGGAGGCCAGGCTGCAGACGCCCTTGTCCGTGAACCCGCAGGGGGTGATCCAGGCAAAGTGGTTGAGGTTGGGGGCCACATTGAGGGCGATGCCGTGGGTGCTGATCCAGCGGCTGAGGTGGAGGCCGATGGCGCCCAGCTTCTCAGGCCCCCGGGGGGTGTCCACCCAGATGCCGGGGGCCCCTGAGAGGCGCCGGGCCTGGACCCCGAAGTGGCCGGCGGTCCGGATCATGGCCTCCTCCAGCCCGCGCACCAGGCGGCCCACATCCTCCCGGCCGCCCCGGAGGTTGAGGATGGGATAGGCCACCACCTGACCCGGGCCATGGTAGGTGACCTCGCCGCCGCGGTCTGTCCGGTGGACGCTGAGGCCCTCAGCGCGCAGGAAGGCCTCCCCCACGTGGATGTCGGCAGGGGTGGCGTTGCGGCCGAGGGTGTAGACAGGGTCGTGTTCGAGGACCACCAGCTGGTCCGGGCGTCCCTCTTCGGCCACATGGGCCGCCAGGGCCTTCTGGAGGCGCAGCCCGGCGGGATAGAACACCCGCCCAAAGCGGCGCAGCTGGGCAGGGCGGGGGGCGGAGAAGCCGGTGGGCAGCATGGGGTGAGTTTAGCCGGGATGGGTATTGGCTATCAGCTATTGGCTATCAGCGGCCAGCGGATTTCTGGCTGCTCAGACCAGCCGGTCATTCTCCAGCACCTTTTGCGTCTGGGCCTCGCGGTAGGTGCGCAGGCGCTCCCGCAGGGCCGGGTCGGTGCCCGCCAGGATGGCGGCGGCCAGCAGGGCGGCGTTCACCGCCCCGGCCTGGCCGATGGCCAGGGTGCCCACAGGGATGCCAGCTGGCATCTGCACGATGGAGAGGAGGGAGTCCATGCCGCTGAGGGCCTTGCTCTGCACCGGCACGCCCAGCACAGGCAGGAGGGTCTTGGCGGCGGCCATGCCCGGCAGGTGGGCGGCTCCGCCGGCCCCGGCGATGAGCACCCGCAGGCCGCGCCCCTCGGCGGCTTCGCAGTACCCGAAGAGCTTGTCCGGTGTGCGGTGCGCACTCACCACCTCGGCCTCGAAGGGAATGCCCAGCGCCTGCAGCGCGTCCGCCGCCGGCTGCATGGTCTCCCAGTCGGACCGCGAGCCCATTATTAGACCGACGAGCGGGGTGGCACTCATGGAGGACTCCAGGCGGTTGAGGCGACTGCACCAACAGGATATCTCGGTTCCGCTCGGGACCGGCGCCGCCGATCCCGCGAAGAGGCAAGGCAAAAGGAGGGCAGGGCGTTCCCCTTCGGCCATGATGGTTCCATGGTGACGGTGTTGGTGGTGGGGGGCGGAGCGGCGGGCCAGGTGGCCGCCTGGCGGGCGGCCTCGCTGGGCCACGCCGTGACCCTGGTGGAAGCCAACGGCCGCCTGGGGGTGAAGCTCCGCATCAGCGGCGGTGGCAAGTGCAACGTCACCCACGAAGGCGCCCCCCGGGAGCTGCTCAAGGCCTTCGCCCAGGAGCAGGCCCGCTTCCTCCGGCCGGCCCTGCACGCCTTCGGCAGCGCCGAGGTGGTGGAGCTCCTGCGCCGAGAGGGCGTGCCCACCCAGGCCCGGGAGAATGGGCGCATCTTTCCCCTGGACCGGCCGGGCAGTGCGGGGGCCGTGGTGGCGGCCTTCGAGGGGTTGGTGGAGCGGGCCGGGGTGACCGTGTGCCGGGGCCTCCGGGCCACGGGCGTGACCGGCCAGGCGCCCCGCTTGAGGACCTTGCGGGTGGACGAAGAAGCCCTGACGGCGGATGTCTTCATCCTGGCCACGGGCGGCGCCAGCTACCCGGAGACCGGCACCCGGGGCGAGGTGCCGGGCTGGCTGGCACCCCTGGGCATTCCTGTGAAGCCCTGGTTCCCGGCCCTGGCGCCCATTCCCCTGCGGAACCCCCGACCAGCCTGGGAGGGCGTGCCCCTGCGGGAGGGCGTGCTGCGTCTGTCTGCTGGGAAGGATGGCCGCCGCCTGGCGGAGTTTGCCGGAGATCTGGTGTTCACCCGCTTTGGCGTCAGTGGACCCGCCCCCCTGGAGCTTAGCCAGGCCACCGAGCGGGCCCGGCGGGCGGGGGCCGCCTGGCTGAGCTATGCCGCTGTCACCCCGCCAGCGGAAGCCGTGGATGCTGCCCTCCAGACAGACCAGCGGACCAACCCCCGCCTGCTGGTGGAGACTTGGCTGCGTCGCCACCTGCCGGAGCGGATCGTGGCGGCCGTGGTGGCTGAGGCTGGCCCAGCCCTGTCTCCCATGCTGAAGGACCTGACCCGGGGGGGCCGCAAGCTCCTGGTGGAGCAGGTCACGGCACTCCCCCTCGGCGAGCCCCAGGCGGTGAGTCTGGCCCGGGGCGAGGTGGCCGCCGGTGGCATTGCCCTGGCCGCCGTGGACCCTCACACCATGGCCCTCCGGGGCTGGGACAACCTGCGGGTCTGCGGTGAACTGCTGGACATCGACGGCCCCGTCGGTGGCTACAACCTGCAGGCCGCCTTCAGCACCGGGTACCTCGCCGGGTCGATCTAATCCGTCTTTTCTCCGCTTATCTCCTTCCTTTAGCAGTTCTCCGCGCACCTCCGCCCTCTCCGCGCGCTCTGCGAGAGTGGTTTTCTCTGATGCCTCGACTCAGATCCGCCCGACCAGATCAAGCACCAGGTCGAGGAGGCGGGCGGCGTAGCCGGTTTCGTTGTCGTGCCAGCCGAAGACCTTCACGAAGCGCGGGCCGAGGGTCAGGGTCAGGTCCAGGTCCACCACGACGCTCTCCCGGCGCCCGGTGATGTCGCAGCTGACGGTGTGGGGCTCGGCCAGGCCGATGATCCCCTTCCAGGAGCCTTCGGCAGCGGTGCGGAAGGCCGCCTGCACGGCCCCTGGGTCCGCATCCAGGGCCAGGACCACCGTGAGGTCCACCAGGTTCACGCTGAGGGTGGGCACCCGGAGGGCCAGGCCGTCGAAGCCCGGGGGCAGCTCCGGCATGGCCCGGCGCAGGGCGCCGATGGCGCTGGAGGTGGTGGGGATGATGCTCTGGAAGGCGGCGCGGGCGCGGCGGCGGTCGGTGTGGGCCGTGTCCACGAGGCGCTGGTCGTTGGTGACCACATGGACGGTGCTCATGCCCGCCTGGGCCAGCCCGAAGGCATCATCGAGCACCCGCAGCAGGGGCGCAGTGGCGTGGGCGGTGCAGCTGGCATTGCTGATGACGCGATGGCGCGCCAGGTCCAGGGTGTCGCCGTTGATGGGAGCGATGATGGTGGCATCGGCGTCAGGGCTGGGGGAGCCGATGACCACGTGGGTCACGCTACCCCTCAGGTGGCAGGCCGCCGCCTCCCGGCGGGTGAAGCGTCCGCTGGCCTCCACCACCAGGCCCACTGTCTCCGGCCAGGGGATGAGGGCCGGAGCCGGGGCGTGGAATAGCGGGATGCGGTGCTCACCCAGGACGAGGTGGTCCACACCCGCCACGGTCTCACCGGAGATGGCCTGAGGCAGCATGCCGTGAATGGAGTCCCGCTGGAGCAGGTGGAGCACCTGCTCCAGGGGGGCGGGATCGTTGACCGCGGCCAGCAGCCCCGGGCGCTCCAGCCCCAGGCGGCGCACAGCGATGCGGCCGATGCGGCCCAGGCCGTTGAGGGCGACCCCGGTCATGGCTGACCCCCGGCGAGGAGCAGGAGGCAGGCGTCCCGGAGGCGGGCCGCATGGGCGGTCTCGTTGTCATGCCAGGCAAAGCACTTCACGAGGCGGGGGTCGGGGCAGCGGGTGAGGAAGGGATCATAGACGCAGCTGGCGGTGCGGCCCAGGAGGTCGCGGCTCACCAGCTCTTCGTCCAGCACCTCCACGAGGTTCCCTTGTGCCGCCATGGCCCGGAAGGCCGCATGGACGGCCTCGGGAGCGGCGTCCGCACAGAGCCTTGCGGTCACATCCAGCAGGCACCCATCGGGGGTGGGGACCCGCACTGCCAGGCCCGCCAGACGCCCGGCGAAGCGGGGCAGGGCCGCCATGACCTCGGCGGGGGCCGAGTCCGGGGTGGGGATGATGCTCAGGGCAGCGGCCCGGGCCAGGCGCAGGTCCGCATGGGGCAGGTCGAGGATGCGCTGGTCGCTGGTGTAGCTGTGCACGGAGGTGGAGAAGGCCGACTCAAGGCCGAAGGCCCCATCCAGCACCTGGATCAAGGTGGCCAGGGGCAGGGCTGTGGCGCTGCCGCAGGTAATGATTTGGTCCCATTCCCAGTCCACGTCGGCGTCGTTCAGCCCGGGGAACAACAGGCGGTCCGCATCGGCGCAGGAGCCAGCCAGGACCACATGCGTGACCCCGCCCCCCAGGTGCCGTGCCGCCTCCGCCCGGGAAGTCGGCGCTTCCGTGCAGTCCAGGACCAGCCGGGCGCCAGCCTCCGAAAAGGGTGGCGGCATCGAGGCAGCCGGGCGGTGCAGGGGGATGCGGCGCCCAGCCAGGTGCAGGCAGCCTTCGCCGGCGGTCACCGTGAAGGCCGGCGTCCCATGCACGGAGTCGTAGCGCAGGAGGTGGGCCAGGGTCCCGGCATCAGCGGCATCAGCCAGCGCGACCACCTCCAGGCGGGGCTCCGCCAGCAGCAGGCGCAGGAGCGTCCGCCCGATCCGTCCGAGGCCGCTGATGGCCACTCGCCGCACGACACCTCCTGGATCCTGGGGGGGCCGCGGGAGCGGACCGGGTTGAAAAGAAAGGCCCGGCTTGGGGCCGGGCGCAGCTCGGGTAGAGGACTGACTCAGCTGGCGAGGCCCACACGGCGAAGCCGGCTGGCAGGGGCTTCCAGCTTCTTGGCGAGGGTGTTGCGATGGATGCCGAGCTCACGGGCGGCAGCGCTCTGGTTGCCCTCGTGGGCAGCCACAACCTCCTCCAGGTAGATCCGCTCGAACTCGCGGCGGGCCATCTCCAGGGGGATGCCGCCACGCACCATTTCGGCTACGAGATTCCGCAGCTTGTCGCGCATTTCAGTCTCTCCAACGAACCATTCGGAAATTCGAAGGTAACACTCCAGGGACAGGAGCAAAAGCCAGGACATTCTAAAAACCCAAACCCCATCTGTGGAAAACGGTGTGGATTACCTGTGGAACATAGCCCGGATTTCGCATCCAAGGTCATACTGGAGCTGACCTTTCCGAGAGGAGCTCCCATGACCCTGGCCCAGCCCCAGCCTGGCGAATTTGCGGAAGCTTATGCCCACTACCTGGCCACCCCAGTCCAGGGCGATGTCCTGACCCTCCTGGAGACCCAGGCCGCTGAGCTCGGTCTGCTGTTCCGGACCTTCAGTGACAGCCAGGCCCTCCATCGCTATGCCCCCGGGAAGTGGAGCATCAAGGACCTGCTGCAGCACCTCACGGACACTGAGCGTGTGTTCACTTACCGCTGTCTGCGCATCGGACGAGGTGACAGTGCGCCCCTGCCGGGCTTCGACGAGAACGCCTTCGCCACGGCCGCCGCCGCTGACGGACGTCCCCTGGGCCTGCTCCTCGCTGACTTCCAGGCGGCCCGCACAGCCAGCCTCACCCTCTTCCGCAGCCTGCCCGAGGCGGCCTGGCTGAACCCCGGCACCACCAACGGCCGCCAGGTGACCGCTCGGTGCATGCCCTACTTCGCCCTGGCCCATGCCGCCCACCACCTGGCCGTGGTGAAGGAGCGCTATGTTCCGGGGCTGATGTAGTCCTGCCATGCCTCCAGGGACTGCGCCAGCTTGCGCAGCTGCTCCGGCTCCGTGGTGCGGAAGCGGCTCACGAGCTTCCAGCCCTGGGATACTTTTTGGTAGCGGTGGAGCCAGAGGCTTGGCCCCTCCCAGGGAGCTTCGGAGTCGCTCCGGGTCCTGACCAGGAAGGCCACGGTGGTCCAGGGCCCCCGGGCCAGGAAGGTGCGGCCCAGTTCCTGGATGCCGGACTCCTCGTCGGATTCCAGCACCAGATCATCGAGATCGGGGATGATCATGCAACACCTCGGTTGTTCGGCTCATCGTAGCGTCTGGAGGCTCCCGATGGAAAAGCTCATGGGATTTATCGGCGCCACCGTGGGCAGCCTGGTGGGCTGGTACCTGGGCGCACTGGTGGGGTTCACCACGGGCATGGTGCTGAGCATGGTTGGGACCGGCGTGGGCCTCTGGGCAGGACGCCGGCTGGTGCAGACCTGGCTGGAGTCCTAGGATGGTTGGAGCTTTGGCGGTCTCCGTGGTTCCATTCCAGTCATGCGCATTGAATGCATCGCCATCGGCACCGAGCTGCTCACCACCCGCCGCCTGGACACCAACTCCGTCTGGCTGGGGGAGCGCCTGGCGGCCCTGGGCCTGGGCTTCCACCGGAAGACCGCCGTGGGCGACAGCCGGGAGGATCTGGCAGCCCTGTTCCGCGAGGCCATGGGGCGCTCGGACATCATCCTCACCACCGGCGGCCTGGGCCCCACCTTTGACGACTTCACCAAGGAGCTGTTTGCCGAGCTCCTCGGCGCGGACTTGGTGGAGGACGCCCGCTCCCGGGCGGACATGCTGGACTTCTACGCCGCGCGCAACCGCACCCCGCCCCAGGTGAACTTCAAGCAGGCCCTCATCCCCGTGGGCGCCGAGCCCCTGCGCAACCTGGTGGGCACCGCCCCTGGCGTCTGGTGGCAGGACCCTCCGGGCCATCCCGGTGTGCGCATCGTGATGATGCCCGGTGTGCCCCGGGAGATGAAGCGCATGTGGGAGGAGCACGTGGAGCCTCGCCTCGCCGTGCTGGCCGGGGAAGCTGTCCACACCCTGCGCATGGTGGTGGCTGGCGTGCCCGAGAGCAACCTGGATGAGCGCACCCGGGCGGTGCGCGAGCAGCACGGCCACCTGGACTGGACCATCCTGGCCAGCCTCACCCAGGTGGAGCTGCTGGCCCGGGGCTCGGACCCTGCGGATCTGGTTGCGGCCCGGGCAGCCTTCGAGCCGGTGCTGGGGCCTGACCTGGTCTCCGTGGGGGACAGCAACCTGGAGGATGCCGTGCTTGCGGAGCTCCAGACGCGAGGCCAGACCCTGGCGGTGGCCGAGAGCATGACCGGTGGCCTGCTGGCCTCCCGCCTCACCGCCATCCCCGGTGCCAGCTGCGCCTTCCTGGGTGGGGCCACGGTCTACACGCTGGCTGCCAAGGTCGCCCTGCTGGGACTGGACCCTGCGTGGCTGCAGGAGGTGGGGACCGTCAGTGAGGCCTGCGCCAGCGGCCTCGCCGAAGCCGCTCGCCAGCGCCTGGGGGCCACCTGGGGGGTGGGCATCTGCGGCAACGCTGGTCCTGGTGCCGAGGGGGAAGCACCTGTGGGCGCCGTGTTCATCGCCATCGCCGGGCCTGCTGGCACAACCCTGAAAGCCCACCGCCTGGCCGGCGACCGGGCCGAGATCCAGCTGCGCACCACGGCCCTGGCCCTGGACCTGCTGCGCCGGGCCATCGTCCATCCCGCCCCGAGCCGCTGATACACTGGCCCATGCTTCTGTCCGATCCAAGCTCCCTGGTCCTCTGGTGCCTTGCAGCCTTCGCCTGCGGCAGCATTCCCTTCGGCCTTGTGCTGGTGAAGCTGGCGGGCAAGGGCGATGTGCGCGCCCACGGCAGCGGCAACATCGGTGCCACCAATGTGAGCCGGGTGGGGGGCAAGACCCTGGGCATCGTCACCCTGCTGCTGGACATCCTCAAAGGCTTCCTGCCCGTCTTCCTGGCCAAGAAGGCGGGGTTCGGCGTGGACGCCCTCTCCCTGCTGGCCCTGGCCGCCGTGCTGGGTCATGTCTACACGCCCTGGCTGAAGTTCCAGGGCGGGAAGGGGGTGGCCACGGCCCTGGGCGTGCTCCTGGCCGTGGACGCCCAGCTGATGCTTGTCCCCATGGGCACCTTCATCTTTGCCCTCTATCTCACCCGCCACGTGAGCCTGGGCAGCATCCTGGCGGCGGTTATGCTGCCCGTGCAGCTCTACCTGATCAGCAGCTTCACCCGGGTGTTCGGGGGCTCGCTCACCAAGGACCTCAGCTTCCTGCTCCCCTGGACGGCCTTGGCCCTGCTGGTGATCTGGAAGCACAGGGAGAACATCGGGCGGCTGCAGGCAGGCACGGAGTCCAAGCTGTGGGGCGCCAAGCAGGAGGACCCCCATGACACGGCCTGATATCGGCGTCTTCGGCTCCGGCGCCTGGGGCACCGCCCTGGCCATCACCTGGGCCAAGGCCGGGGCCCAGGTCGCCTTGTGGGGCCCCTTCCAGGAAGAGATGGCGCTGCTGGCAGCAGAGCGCTGCCACCCCCGCCTCAAGCAGGCACCTTTCCCGGAGGGCCTGCGCACCTCGGACGATCCGGCTGCGGCCCTGTCGGCGCCCCTCTGGATCTCCGCCATGCCCACGCAAGTGAGCCCTGCGGCCTGGGCCGGCCTGCGTCCCCAGACCACGGTGGCTCCGGACTGCCTGATCCACGTCAGCAAGGGCATCCTCCAGTCCACCCGCCAGACCCTCTCTCAGGCCCTGACCGGCGTCCTGGACATGCCCGTGGGCGCCCTCTCCGGGCCCTCCTTTGCCGACGAGGTCTCCATCGGCGTGCCTACGGCCATCGTGCTGGCCCTGCCGCCCAGCGTGGCTGAGGAACGCGCCCGGGCCCTCCAGGCCCAGCTCTCCTCCGAGCGCCTGCGCATCTACCTCAGCCGCGACGTGGTGGGCACCGAGCTCTGCGGCGCCCTGAAGAATGTCCTGGCCATCGCAGCGGGTCTGGTGGATGGCCTGGGCCTGGGCTACAACGCTCGCGCGGCGCTCATCACCCGAGGCCTCGCCGAGATGGCCCGCCTCGTGGAGGTCCTGGGCGGCCAGTCGGCCACCGTCATGGGCCTGGCGGGCATGGGTGACCTCCTGCTCACCGCCACGGGCCCCCAGAGCCGCAACCGCACCTTCGGCGAGCTGGTGGGCAAGGGCGCCACTGTCGCTGCCGCCCGGGACGCCCTGGGTGGCCAGGTGGTCGAGGGCATGTTCACCACTGATGCGGCCCTGGAGCTGGCCCGGGCCCATGGCCTGGAGCTGCCCATCGCCACCGAGGTCCAGCGCCTCCTCAACGGCGAGAGCCCCGCCGAAGCCGTGCGGCGGCTGATGACGAGATCTTTGAAATCGGAGTAAGAAAGAGCAACCACTCTCGCAGAGACCGCGGAGCTGGCGGAGGGACGCGTGGAAATGCCCCGACAGGACCGCCCGTGACCGCATCCGGTCAGGCTGGTAGAATCATCCGTTTGGTTAAGGAGATCCCATGAAGGTCCTCATTCTGGGCGTCAATGGCTTCATCGGTTCGCACCTGGTGGACCGCATCATGCAGGACACGGACTGGGAGGTCTACGGCCTCGACCTGGGCGCCCACAAGGTCGCCAAGCACCTGACCAACCCGCGCTTCCACTTCGTGGAGGGCGACATCACCATCTCCAAGGAGTGGATCGAGTACCACATCAAGAAGTGCGATGTGGTGCTGCCCCTGGTGGCCATCGCCACCCCGAAGGTCTACGTCACGGACCCGCTGCGGGTCTTCGAGCTGGACTTCGAGGAGAACCTCCGAGTCGTCCGCCAGTGCGTGAAGTACAAGAAGCGGGTGGTCTTCCCCAGCACCTCCGAGGTCTACGGCATGTGCCCGGACGAGGCGTTCGACGAGTACGAGTCCCCCCTGGTCACCGGCCCCATCCCCATGAACCGCTGGATCTACAGCACCAGCAAGCAGCTGCTGGACCGGGTGATCTGGGCCTACGGCTTCCAGCAGGGCCTGAAGTTCACCCTGTTCCGCCCCTTCAACTGGATGGGCCCCAAGCTCGACAGCCTCAACACCGCCAAGGAGGGCAGCAGCCGCCTGGTGACGCAGTTCAGCTGGAACCTCTTCAACGGCGAGCCCCTCCAGCTGGTGGATGGTGGCACGGCCCGCCGCTGCTTCATCGATGTGGCCGATGCCATGGACGGTATCATGGCCGTGCTGCGCAACGAGGGTGGCAAGGCGGATGGCCAGATCTTCAACATCGGCAACCCCAAGAACGACTACAGCGTCCGCGAGATCGCCCAGATGATGATCGCCATCTGGAAGGACCACCCCTTCCGCCTGGAGCGGGGCATCGCTGAGGGCAGCACCGTGGAGACCGGCAGCGGCGAGTTCTACGGCAAGGGCTACCAGGATGTGGCCCGACGCACCCCTAGCATCAAGCGCATGCAGGCCACCTTCGGCTTCGAGCCCAAGGTCTCCATGACCGACTCCCTCAAGAAGACCATCGACTTCTTCGTCGAAGAGCACAAGGCGCAGGAGAAGGTGGTGGAGACGGAGAATTAGCTCCGGGCTTGCTCAGCGCGGCGGTTGGGGCTAATCCACCGCAGCGTTCGGAAGCCGCGCTGAGATATGAAAAGCTTTTCTTGGCGCCTTGGCGTCTTGGCGGTGATCAGTTTTCCTGGGGTGAGCCTCCAACCATGACCCGTCGCGAACGCAGCACCCTCCTGGCGCTCTGGTTCGTCCTGGGGCTGTTGCCGCTGCTGATCCGGCCGCTCTGGGAGCCGGATGAGGGGCGCTATGCGGAGATCCCCCGGGAGATGCTGGCCACGGGGGACTGGCTGACGCCCCACCTCAACGGGGTGCTCTACTTCGAGAAGCCGCCCCTGCAGTACTGGCTCTCGGCCATCAGCATGAAGCTCTTCGGAGTGAACGGCGCTGCGGCGCGCCTGCCCCTGGCCCTGGCCGCAGGCCTCATGCTCTGGGCGGCCTGGCGGCTGGCCAAGCGCCTGGGTGCGCGGGATCCGCTGTGGGCGCCCTTCATGGCCGCCACGGGTCTGCTGGCCTTCATCCTGGGGCAGCTGCTCACCCTGGACGCCCTCTTCAGCGCCTTCCTGGTGGCCGGCGTGGCCGCCTTTGTGGAGGCTGTGGCCGCGCGGCGCGAGGGCGGGTCCGGCCTGGGCTGGACCCTGGCCACTTTCACCCTGCTGGCGGGGGCCATGCTTACCAAGGGGCTGGCGGAGGTCATCCTCACCGGGGGCATCCTGCTGGGCTCCCTGCTCTTCGCCTGGAAGGACGCAGACCTGCGCCGGGCGGTGCTGCGGACGGCCCTGGATCCCCTGGGCTGGCTGCTCTACCTGGCCCTGGTGGTGCCCTGGTTCTGGGCGGTCAACCGGGCCAACCCGGGCCATGCCCAGTTCTTCTTCATCCATGAGCACTTCACCCGCTTCCTCACCCACGAGCACGCCCGCCAGGGCTCCAACAACTGGGTGCTGGACAAGCTCTATTTCGTGGGGATCCTGGCCGTGGGCCTGCTGCCCTGGCTGTCCGCCACTCTGGTGGGGCTCCGCCGGAGCTGGTCCTTCCTGCAGGGCAGGGGACCCCAGGCCCAGGACCCCCTGGCCCGCTGGACCGTGGCCGTCACAGCCATGGCCTTCCTCTGGCCCCTGGTCTTCTTCAGCCTCTCAGGCTCCAAGCTGCCGCCCTACATCCTCCCGGCCATCGTGCCCCTGGCTGTCCTGGCCTGCGTCTTCGAGCGCCGGGGCGAGGAAGTCCAGGCCCTCTTCCGCATGGGCAAGGAGCTGCTGGTCCTGGGGGCACTCCTGCTGGCGGCGGTGGTCTTTGCTCGCAAAGACCTGGGCTCCCAGTTCTGGCTGGTGGCCCTGGCCGGAGCGGCCTTTGCGGGCCTGGGCCTACTGGCCCATGGTCGGCGCGGCCTCAGCGGCCCCCAGGTGATGGCGGGTATGGGCGCCGCGCTCTGGCTGCTGATTGTCGGCGTTCAAGCTACGGTGGGGCAGGGCAAGTCGGCGGTGGACCTGGTGCGCGGCCTACCCCCAGACGCACACTGGATCAGCTTCGGGGACTACCTGCAGACCCTCCCCTACTACACCCACAGCCGGACCGTGGTGGTGGCGGGCACTGGGGAGCTGGCCTTCGGCCGCGACCGCCTGCCGGATCCTGGCCGGTGGTTCAGCGAGGACCCCGCCGACCTGGGGGCCGTGGCGGACCGCCTCAGGGCCGAAGCTCCCGGACGACCGGTGCTGGTGATGGCCAAGGTGGGCGAGTGGCGCCGCCTCAGCGCCGAGCAGCAGGCGGGCTGGACCCTCGTCACCCGCAACCGCACCACCGTGGTGGCGCAGCGGAAGTAGGCCTGCCTACTCGGGCTTCACGGCCTGCTTGACACCCTTCGCTGCCTCTTTGGCGCCCTTGGCGATGCCCTTGCCGGCGGTGCGCGCCCCCTGGGCAATGGCCTTTCCGGCCTTCTTCGCCGCTTGTCCCACTTCCTTCCCGCCCTTGGCGGCGGCCTTGCCCACCTCTTTCCCCGCCTGCTGGACCGAGCGGCCTGCTTCCTTGAGGTCTTCCTTCAGGCCCTCGGGGGGAGTGGCCAGGAGGAACAGGGTCAGGAGGGCGGGGGTCATGACTCCATCCTAACGCCTGGGCGCAGTGCCCCTTCCCGGTGATCATGGAGGGGTGAGCCTGCCCCTGGTCCAAACCCCTTCCTGTCCTGGCCACCGCTGCTGCGGGAGGCCCGCATGATCCCCCAGGGCGCCCACTGGCTGCGGGTGAACCGCTTCTTCGGCGACGCCATGATGGCCTACGCTGCCGTGGAGCCCCTGCGCCGGGCGGGCTATCCATTGGTGGTGTGGGGTCCCGAGCGGGCCGTGGACCTCTTCGAGGGCAGTGTGGGCGTGGTGGGTGTGGTGGCCGAGCCTTCCCGCAAGTACGGCATCTGGGACGCTGCCCGCATGCTGCGCCAGCATCGCCCAGCTTCCCTGCTGGCCTTCCCCAAGAGCGCCCGCCCCCATGCCGCAGCCCTCCTCGCCGGGGTGCCTCTGCGCCTGGGCTGCGGGGATGGCGGCGCCTTCCTCCTGCAGACCCACAGCGTGGCCTTCTACAAGCGGGACGACCCCTTCGTGACTCGCTACTCCTCCGTGGTGGCCGCCGCCTTCCCGGCCCTGGGCTCGCTGGGGTACATGCCCTTCCGCCCCCGGGAAGGGGCCTTTGCGGCCCGGGATGCCCAGGCGGTCGAGGCAGGCTTCCAGGGTGCCTATGTCATCTTCGCGCCCGGGGCCAACAGCTGGTCCAAGCGCCTCTCCGTGCCCCTCTTTGCCGCCCTGGGCCGGCGCCTGGCCGCGCAGGGCGTGGCCGTGGTCATCCTGGGGGCCGGCGGCGAGGATCAGCGCCTGGCGGAGGAGCTCCAGGCCGAGCTGCCGGCGGCCCTGAATCTGGTGGATCGCTGCTCCCTGTCCCTCTCCGCAGCCTGGGTCTGCGGGGCCCGGGCCCTGGTGGGCATGGACTCCGGTTTGGGCCACATCGCTGCCGGTGCCGGCATCCCCACGCTGGCGGTGTTCGGCCCCACCCGGCCCCGGCACTCGGGTCCCTGGGGTCCTCGGGTGCGGGTGGTGCGTCGGGACGACCTGACCTGCCTGGAGTGCATGGGCGGCGCCTGCTCCGTGGCCGGTCATCCCTGCATGAACGCCCTGGAGGAAGACGTCCTCTGGCGGGAACTCACCCAGCTGATGGAGGCCCCTTGAGCCCCAACCTGAAGGCCATTCCCCTCATCGTGCTGGGTGTTCTGCTCAACGCTGCCGCCCAGATCTGCCTGAAGAAGGGTCTCCAGGCAGCCGGGGGCATGCAGCTGGCTGCGGGGCCCCTGTTCCGGCTGATGCTGGAGCCCTGGGTCATGGCGGGCCTGGCCTGCTACGCCGTGAGCGTCGTGGTGTGGCTGGGCGCCCTCTCCCTGGTCCAGGTGAACTACGCCTACCCCTTCCTGGCCCTGGGCTTCGTGGCCAACGCCCTGCTGGCCCGGACCTTCCTGGGGGAGGCCATGACCCCCATGCGCTGGGTGGCCCTGGCGGTCATCGTGGTGGGGGTGGGCCTCCAGGCTCTCAGTGGCCGCGGGGAGTAGACTGTTCCAGCACTTCCGGAACGTCCAGCCTGCCTCACTTCCACCTCCCTCCTTCGGGGCACAGGCCATGGCATCGAATCACCTGATCGTAACTTTTCGCCAGCACGCCCAGGACTGGGCGGATCGGCCAGCCCAGCGAGCCAAAGTGGACGGCCAGTGGCGCGACACCACCTGGCGTGAGCTGGGCGAGGCCATGGAGGCTGTGGCCGGGGGTCTGGTGGCACTGGGCCACCGCTCTGGCGACAAGGTGGGGCTCTGCGCCCGCAACATGCCCGAGTGGACCCAGTCGGACCTGGGCATCCTGGCCGCCCGGGGCGTCACGGTACCCCTATATCCCAGCAACACCGCTGAGCAGGCCCGCTTCATCCTGCGGGATGCCGGCATCCGCATCCTGTTCGTGGGCGAGCAGGCCGAAGCAGACCTGGGACTGGCGCTGCTCGCTTCCGGTGACCTGGATCAGGTGATCGCCCTGGACCCCGCCGTGGACCTGCGGAGCGAGCCCCGGGCCCGTACCTTCCTGGCGCTGCTCGAGGAGGGCAGGGCGGTGGCCTGCGCCGAAGAGGTGCGCCGCCGGGCGACCCAGCTCGAGCTGAGTGACCTGCTCACGCTGGTCTACACGTCTGGGACCACGGGCGAGCCCAAGGGGGTCATGCTCGACCACGCCAATGTCGCCGAGGCGATGGTCCTCCATGACCGTCGCCTCCGGGTGGAGCCGGGGGATGTCTCCCTGGCGGTCCTGCCCCTCTGCCACATCTTCGAGCGGGCCTGGACCTTCTACGTGCTCTACCGCGGGGCACTGAATGTCTACGTGCGGGATCCCCTGACCCTCATCGAGGTGGTTGGCGTGGTGAAGCCCACCCACATGTGTGCGGTGCCCCGGGTCTACGAGAAGGCCTATGCCGGCATCCACGGCCGGGTCGCCAAGGCCTCCTGGTTCGTGCGCACCCTGTTCCTCTGGGCCATGGGGGTCGGCACCCAGGTGGTGGAGCACCGCATGGCCGGACGGCAGCCAGGGGCCTGGCTGGGACTCCGCCAGCGCCTGGCGGATCGCCTCGTCTTCCAGAAGCTGCGGGGCCTCTTCGGAGGCCGCTGCAAGTTCTTTCCCGTGGCCGGCGCCAGCCTGGCGGACGATGTGAACGTCTTCTTCCAGGCCATCGGCCTCAACCTGAAGTACGGCTATGGGCTCTCGGAGACCTGCGCGACGGTCTCCTGCTACCAGGACGGCACCCTGCCCATCGGCACCCTGGGCCGCCCCCTGGATGGCCTGGAGGTCAAGCTGGGCGAGGAGCACGAGCTGCTGGTGAAGGGGCCCACCATCATGCGGGGCTACTACAACCGGCCCGAGGAGACCGCCCGGACCTTTACCGCCGATGGCTTCCTCCGCACCGGCGACGCCGGGGATGTGGATGCCCAGGGCAACCTGATCTTCACCGAGCGTCTCAAGGACCTCATGAAGACCTCCACCGGCAAGTACATCGCCCCCCAGCGGATCGAGGGCACCCTGGGCAAGGACTCCTTCATCGATCAGGTCGCCATTTTCGCCGACTCCCGGAACTTCGTCTCGGCGCTCATCGTGCCTCACTTCGAGGGCCTGGAGGCCTTCGCCCACTCCATCGACCTGAAGTACCGGGACCTGTCGGAGCTGGTGCAGCACAGCAAGGTGGTGGCCTTCTTCGAGGAGCGCATCCAGCACCTCCAGAAGGAGCTGGCCCAGTACGAGCAGGTCAAGAAGTTCACCCTGCTATCCCGGCCCTTCTCCATCGATCAGGGCGAGCTGACCCCGACCCTCAAGCTGCGCCGCAAAGCCATCGCCGCCGCCTTCCAGGCCGAGATCGAGGCCATGTACCGGGGCGTCGGGCACTGAGCCTCTGGTCGGGTAACCTCTGAACAACAAAAGGTAACCGAAGGGTTGCTTTTTATCCTGTATGGGTTATGTTTTCTTCATGGGGAGTCCTGCTCTCCTTGGAGATGGCCATGAAGCAGCCCGAAGCCAATCGCACCGAGTTCCTCCTCCGCTACACGCGGCGGCTTGCCTTCGTCTGCCTTGCCGGCCTGCTGCCCGCCCTGTTCTATGGGGTCCTGACCGCCTGGGACAGGGAGGGCCAGCATGAGCGCCTGCAGTTCGGTCTGCTCCTGCTCAGTCCTCTCATCCTGTCCTTGGGGCTCACCTGGGTCATGGTCTCCCGCAAGGGTGCTGCGATCCCCAGCGACGATCCGGACCTTCTGGCCATTGCCCAGGACGAGTTCCGCAGGCTCAATGGCATGCGCGCAGTGCGTGTTGCCTTTGTGACGGTGCTGGCCGTGCAGCTCCCACTGGCCTGGCTGCTGGGCCTGCGCCCGAGCCCGGACAGCCTCGCTCACATGGGCACCTTCACGTGCTTCATCGGCTTCATCACCTTCCTCTCGGCCTTTCTCTTTTTTGATCGGGACTGAGCCATGTCAGGCGTGGAGCTCCGCACCACACTCAAAGTCCACCGCGCCATGCGCGACCTGACCCAGGCCGATCTGGCCGCCCTGGCAGGGTTGACGCGCAAGAGCATCAACGCCATTGAGACCGGGAAGATGGTGCCTTCCGTTGTGCTGGCCCTGAAGCTGGCCAAGGTCCTGGAGGCGCCGGTGGAGAGCCTCTTCTCGTTGGTCGAGGCGTAAGTCAGAGAAAATTGCCGCAATCCAGGCCCATACGCAGACCCGCTTGGCATCCCCTTCATCCCCTTCATCCTTGTTTCAAAAAAAAACAATAAACAGGGATGAAGGGGATGAAGGGGATAACTGAAAAGGCAAGTTGGCCCCCTGTGATTGTTTCTATTCCGATCTCAGCGCCCCGGCCTTCAGCTCGGCGGCCGTGTAGACGCCGCGGTCCAGGACGAGGCTGGTGACGAGGTCCACGGGGGTGACGTCGAAGCTGGGGTTCCAGGCAGGCATGGTCTCGGGGGCCCAGCGCAGGGGGCCGAAGCCGCGCACCTCGGCGGCGTTCCGCAGCTCGATGGGAATGGCGGCGCCGTTGGGGCAGGCCAGGTCCACGGTGGAGAAGGGCGCCACAGGGTGGAAGGGCACGCCGTGGAAGTGGGCCTGCACGGCCAGCCCATAGGTGCCCACCTTGTTGGCGAAGTCGCCGTTGGCGGCCACGCGATCCGAGCCCACCAGCACCCGCTGCACCTTGCCGTCCCGCAGCAGCAGGGCCGCCATGCTGTCCGTGATGAGGGTGGCGGGGATGCCCAGGCGCTTCAGCTCCCAGGCCGTGAGGCGGCCGCCCTGCAGGAGGGGCCGGGTCTCGTCCGCATAGACGTGGAGGCGCTTGCCCTGCTCGTGGGCCCGACGGATGACGCCGAGGGCCGTGCCGATGCCCGCCGTGGCCAGGCCCCCGGTGTTGCAGTGGGTGAGCAGGCCCTCGCCATCCTGGATGAGGGCGGCGCCGTGCTCGGCCATGCCCTCGCAGAGGCGCACATCCTCCGCGAAGATCGCCTGGGCCTCGGCGCCGGGGTTCGTGGCGTCCCTCATGCGGTCCATGGCCCACATGAGGTTCACCGCCGTGGGGCGAGCCGCTCGCAGGGCAGCGCAGGCGGCGCTGTACTCGGTCGCCGAAGCGCCCCGCTCCGCAAAGGTGCCCAGGCAGCCCGCCGCCGCCACCCCAATGAGGGGCGCACCCCGCACGGCGAGACGCTGAATCAGGGCAATCATGGCCACCGGCTCACTGCCGTCCAGCCAGCACTCCTCATCCGGCAGCCGCGTCTGGTCCAGCACCCACAGCGAGCGCCCATCGTGTCTCAGGCCCAGGGATTCAAAAGGATTCATTGGGATTCCACAAGAAGACTTTGATTTCCACAAAGACCACGAAGAAGGGCGAAGGAACAGGGATGAAGGGGATGAAGGGGATAAATGAAAAGCGGGTCGGGCCTTGTGTGTCTTTATCCCCTTCATCCGTCTTTATCCCTGTTTCAGTGCCTTTCCCTTGTTTCTCTCAGATCACCCGCGGCCCCAGCTTGGCGCGGAGGGCGCGGAGCTCGGCGAGGTCGGCGGGGGGCAGGGGCTTGGCGCCACCCAGGGTCTCGGCCTTCCAGAGGATCTCGGCCACCTGCTCCAGGCGCTCCAGGCCACCGGCAGCCTCGTCCATGGACTCGCCCCAGCAGAGGCCGCCGTGGCGGGCCAGCACCAGCAGGCGGTGCGCCGGCAGGAAGGGCAGCAGGTTCGTGCCCATGGCCTCGGTGCCCGGTAGCGCGATGGGCACGATGGGGATGCGACCGGCAGCCAGAATGACTTCGGGCAGGCCCTCCGAGGGCAGCTCCTGTAGCTCGGGCCGGGCCAGGGTCCAGGCGATGGCCGTGGGCGGGTGGGCGTGGACCACGGCCCGGGCCTCGGGCACGGCGCGGTAGATGGCCAAGTGCATCGCCCGCTCGCTGCTGGGGTGGCCAGCCACGACCTCGCCCTCCAGGGTGAGGTGGGCCAGGTCCTCCCGGCGCAGGCGGGCCTTGGGTACGCCGCTGGGGGTCATGGCGATGAGGCCGTTGGGCAGGCGCACGGACAGGTTGCCGTCCGAAGCCGCCAGCAGGCCTGCCGCATGGAGCCGGCGGCCAGCATCAAGGAGGGCATCGAGGAGGGTGTCGGACATGGCCCCAGTGTAGAGCACCGCATGGGGTAGCACCCTACTCGCTGCAGGTCATCTCGTACCAGGTGCGCTTTAGGCAACAGCGTCTGAAATTTGTGCCCAGTACTGAAGCCCTCGACATGCCCGGCAGCCTGGACGTCGGCAGGTCCAGGCTTCAAGCTGGCGCATGGAAGAGTGGCTGGAGTGGTTCCGTGAGCGCCGACTGTTGCTAACGCTGGGGGTGGTCAGCGGGGTTGCAGGGGGCCTGTACTGGAACGACCGCCCCCTCGCTCAGCGACCGGGGGTCCTGGCCCCGGAGGAGCCGGTCCAGACCGAGCCCACCAGCCTGGAGAGCTGGTCCTTTCGCGGCCACAAGCTCACTTCCCTGGCCCAGATCCAGCTCCGGGCGCGGGTGCTGGGCCGGGAGCGCTACCGCTTCGACCGCGCAGCAGAGCTGTCGCCGGTGGACCTGGTCCTGGGCTGGGGCCCCTTGTCCGACACCCAGGTGCTGGCAGCGCTCAGAATCGTGCAGCAGGACCGGTTCTACTACTGGAGTGCCGCCACCCTGCCGATGCCGGCGAGCGTCATCAGTGCCCACAGTGCCAACATGCATATGCTCCCCGCCAACGATGCGGTGGCGAACCGGCTCCTGGGGGCGAAGGTCGGCCAGATTGTCGAGCTGCGCGGTCAGCTCATCCGTGCCGAGGGCAAGGATGGCTTCCGCTGGATCAGCAGCCTCACCCGGCTGGATACAGGGGCCGGTGCCTGCGAGGTCATCTGGGTAGAGGAGGCCCGGGTGGCGGACCGCTAGCTTGGGTCTACTCGCTGCGGGTCACGTCGCGCCAAGCGCGCTCCAGGTGTTCCCGGTCCTCGGGGTGGGCGATGGC
The DNA here is from genome assembly GCA_903840385.1 of uncultured Holophagaceae bacterium. Classification (GTDB taxonomy): domain Bacteria; phylum Acidobacteriota; class Holophagae; order Holophagales; family Holophagaceae; genus Geothrix. Next base: position 4,711 of record CAIMFT010000146.1, on the reverse strand, counting down.
GATGAGGGCGCGGGCCCGCTCGTGGAGGGTGCGGCCGTAGAGGTCCGCCACGCCGAACTCGGTGATCACGTAGTGGACGTGCTGGCGGGTGGTCACCACGCCGGCGCCGGGCCGCAGGGCCGACACCAGGCGGGACTCGCCCTTTTTCGTGCGGCTGCTGAGGGCGATGATGGGCTTCCCACCCGGAGACAGGGAGGCGCCGCGGATGAAGTCCATCTGGCCGCCCACGCCGGAGATGATGCGGTGGCCCACGGAGTCGGCACAGACCTGGCCCGTGAGGTCGATCTCCACGGCGCTGTTGATGGCCGTCACCCTGGGGTTGCGGGCGATGATGGTGGGGTTGTTGACGTAGGCGATGTCCAGCAGGGCCACCTGGGGGTTGTCGTCGATGAAGTCGTAGACCTTGCGGGTGCCCGTCACGAAGCCCACCACGATCTTGCCCGGGTGGATCTTCTTCTGCGTGTTGTCCACAGCGCCTGAGTGGATGAGGTCCAGCACACCGTCGGACATCATCTCGGTGTGGATGCCCAGGTGGCGGTGCCCCTTGAGGGCCGCCAGCACGGCATCCGGAACCCCGCCGATGCCCATCTGCAGGGTGGCGCCATCCTCGATGAGCTCGGCGGCGAAGCGCCCGATGGCTTTTTCCTCCGGGCCGATGGGGGGCTGGGGCAGCTCGGGAATGGCCGAGTCAACTTCGATCCAGTGGTGGATGCGGCTCATGTGGATGAAGCCGTCTCCGTGGACCCGGGGCATGTTGGGGTTCACCTGGGCCACGATGACCTTGGCCGAGTCCGCGGCGGCCTGGGCCACGTCCACGCTGACACCCAGGGTGCAGAAGCCGTGTTCGTCCGGGGGCGAGACATGGAGCAGGGCCACGTCCAGGGGCCGACGGCCAGAGCGGAAGAGGTTGGGGATCTCCGAGAGGAAGCAGGGCAGGTAGTCCACCCGGGCGCTGCCGACGTGGGGCCGCATGTTGTGGCCCACGAAGAGGTTTGCCACCCGGAAGCTGCGGGCGTACTCGGGCAGGGCGTAGTCCACCTTGCCCACCACGTGGATGTGGATCAGCTCCACGTCCCGCAGACGCTCAGCCTGGGCCACCAGGGCATCCACCAGGACCGTGGGCGTGGCGGCGCCACCGTGGACGAAGACGCGGTGGCCGGACTGGACACAGGCCAGGGCTTCGGATGCAGTGGCGTGGCGGGTCATTGACTACCTCCAGGTTCCAATGCTGCCAAGGTAACGCCCTAAGAGCCTTTCCGCCGCCTTTTGTGACCGGAAACCGCCGCCTACCACCGACCACTGGACGGAGGTGACCCTCAACGGCCGGTCTGAGGCGGGTAGGATGACCCCATGGCTGTCTCCGCGAGCTTCCGCGCCTACCTGCTCGAGCAGCTGGGGGCGATCCGTCCCGTCACTTCGCGCCCCATGTTTGGTGGTCTGGCCATCTTTGCGGAAGGCCGTACTTTCGCGCTGGTGGCGAACGAGGTGCTCTACTTCAAGGTGGACGACACCAACCGCCCGGACTTCGAGGCCGCCGGCATGATGCCCTTCCTGCCTTTCGGGGATCCCGCCAAGCCCATGCAGTACTACGAGCTGCCCGCGGAAGTGCTGGAGGACCCGGAGGAGCTGGCGGTGTGGATGACCAAGGCCATTGCGGTGGCTGGTCGAGCGAAGCCCAAAGCCCGGAAGACCCGCCCATGAACCTGGTGTTGCTGCTCCCTGAGGACCTGGTGGCGCCGGACCGGGCCCGCCTCATGGGGCGGCGGCTGGCCCATGTGCGCGAGGTGCACCGGGCGGCAGTGGGGAAGGACCTGGCGGTGGGCCTCCTGGGGGGCGCCATGGGCCGGGGGCGGGTGGTGCACCTGGATGCGGAGGTTCTGGAGCTGGAGCTGAGCCTGGACCAGCCCCCGCCGCCCAAGCTGCCCCTGACCCTGGTGGTGGCCCTGCCGCGCCCCAAGGTGCTGAACCGGGTGGTGGCCGCAGCCGCCAGCCTGGGCGCCGCCCGCCTCGTGCTGCTCAACGCCTGGAAGGTGGAGAAGGCCTACTGGGCCAGCCCGCGCCTGAGCCCGGAGAGCCTGCGCCAACAGTTGGTCCTCGGACTGGAGCAGGCCAAGGACACGGTGCTGCCAGAGCTGCGCCTGGCGCGGCTCTTCCGGCCCTTCGTGGAGGATGAGCTGCCGGGCCTGCTGGCGGGCGGCACGGGCCTGCTGGCCCACCCGGGCAGTGGCGAGGGCGCTCCGGCGGTGCTGGCCGCTCCCATCACCCTGGCCATCGGTCCCGAGGGCGGCTGGGTGGAGGCGGAGGTCCAGAGCCTGCTCCGTGCGGGGCTGCAGCCCCTGGACCTGGGGCCGCGCATCCTCCGCACCGAGACCGCCCTGGCGGCGCTGGTGGGTCGGCTGTTCTGAGGCCTGTGTAGAGCCGGGGCAGGGACCTTCGATAAGGTTTGCCCTGGGGCAGATTGCCTGCGAGGATGGCCCAGCCAACCATCCAGATCACCTTCGGAGACACCATGAAAAACATGGAAGCATCTTGGATTGGACAGATGTTGATGGTGACTTCGCTCGCACTCGCTCCGATGGTCGGTTGCTGCACCCCGAGGGTGGATCCTCCCCGGTCAGCCGAAGGCGTGGAGGCCGAGGTGCGGCGGGCCCTGGGCCAGTTCAACGACGCCGCCGCTGCGGGCGATGTAAAGGGCTGCCTGGCCCTCTTCGAGGACCGGGCGGACATCCTGCTGGTGGGCTCGGACAAGGGCGAGGTCTTCAAGGGCCCCGCTGCCATGGAGGGCTGGCTGACGGCCCTGCTGCGGAACAACCGCTTCAGCTGGGAGATGGACCGGGTGGACATTAGCCACCACGGCGACACCGCCTGGGCCTTCGTGGAGGGGCGGATGGTGGTGAAGGATCCCGCCGGCAAGCTGCGCTTCAAGGCCCCCTACCGCTTCTCCGCCGTCCTGGTGCGAAGGGGCGACGGCTGGGCCTGGCGCCTCTTCCACGGCTCTGCGCCGGGGAAGGAATAAACTGGAATCCCACCTAGATACAGGGCCTGCTCTTCCCTGGAAAATGATCACCGCCAAGCCGCCAAGGACGCCAAGAAAGCCTTTCGGGGCGTAGTGTTGCAGTTCTTGGCATCTTGGCGTCTTGGCGGTGAATGCTCTTCCCTCTTTTCAAGCCTGGGGATAGGTCAAAACCCCACGGAGTAGGCCCCGTTCCGCATGAGCGCCACGGTGCTGCCATCCGCCAAGGTCAGGTCCACGGCCAGCACCTGCACATCGGGCTGGGTCTCGGGGACGTAGACGCGGTCGATGTGGATGACGGCCCCGGGGCCGGAGAACTGGGCCGGTCCCACCTGGCCGCCGAAGTGGTCGCTGCGGCCGAAGGCCAGGTGCAGGCCCAGCTTCTCGTCCAGCAGGATCTCGCCGATGGGCGTCAGCCCGAAGGCCGCCAGCACGCCCAGGCCCAGCTCGGCAAGGTTGCCGTAGGCGGGCTCTCTCTGGAGGTGGTCAGCCTCGGCCTGGGCGGCGGGGCCCTCCGAGAGTACCGCCACGGCGATGTTGTTCTCGATGCGGTAGCGCACGACCTCTGCCCCGAACTGCACCGGCATGATGCCCGCCGTGCGGCTGGGATCGCCGGGCCGCTCGCCCTCGTAGGGCACGATGTAGGCTTCACCCGAGGGCAGGTTGCCGGCCACGCCAGGCTCCGGTAGCAAGCCTCCCGAGGCGTGCCCTGTGCGGTGGCGCAGGTCCAGGTGCAGGGCGCACTCCCCGGTGGGCGTGCCGAAGCGGAAGTCTGCCCCCTCGGCTCGGTCCAGCAGGTCCTTCAGCAGCGTCACGCGGCGGTTTACCTCCGTGTAGTCGATGCGCAGGGCCGGGATCATGTCGGCTCGGAAGCCCGGCATGGTGGCGGCGCGGATGGGGTGGTGCTTGGCCGCCAGCTTCAGTGGGGCCGTGGCCGAGAACTTGGTGAGGGCGATGAGGATGGGGTGCTCGGCGTAGAGGGCGGCGAAGCTCACCGAGGTAGCAGGGTCTAGCGCGTCAGCAGCGGGCAGGGGGCCGCCGGCGTGGAGCCAGACCCGCTCCGGCAGGTCGCCGTTGTTGGTGTGGATGTTGGGGTAGATGGCCAGGTGGGTGGCGAGGCCCAGCTCCTGGGCGTGGGCGGCCAGCTCCGCCGCCCAGTCCTGGGCCATGGCCCGCCGCGCGGCCCAGTCGGCGTCATCGGGCACCTGCGCATCCGGCAGGTCCACCAGGATGGCCAGGGCCCTCTCCTCGGGCCGGGGCACGAACACCCGCCGCACCAGCGCCACCAGCTCAGACCCCGTCAGCCGCTCCGTCATGGGAACCTCCGACAGGGAGGATGGCGCAGGGACACCGGGCTGTCGAGGACAGGCCTCCAGCCCTACGCCTTGTCGGGGCACTCAGTCGCGCTTCAGCGCCCGGTCCTGGTAGGAGAAGGTGCTGCGCATGAGCTCGTCGACATTGACCAGTTCACCAATGGTGGCGCCGGCCTTGATCTTCTCCTGGACCAGATGCTCCGTCTCCAGCAGTCGCTGGGCCTTCGCCAGGATCAGGGCCGCGTCAGCCCGGGGCACGACCACCACGCCGTTGCCGTCCACCACGACGATATCCCCAGGGGAGACACTCACCCCTGCGCACTGGATGGCCACATTCACATCGCCATAGCCGGTGACCCCGCCCACATTGGGCACCACGCCCTTG
>CAIMFT010000145.1 GCA_903840385.1 uncultured Holophagaceae bacterium | reverse complement strand
CCCAGCTTCAACCTCATCACCACCTACCGCTACGGCAAGGGGCTGGCGGGCTGGCTGCTGCGCAGCTGCTACCGGGTGCGCATCGGCCGCAGTGCGGAGGCGGCGCTGAACCGCATCCCCCGGGACGCTTCCGTCGTGTACGTCATGAACCACCGCAGCAACGCGGACTACCTGCTGGTGGCCTTCCTGCTGTCCAACCGGGTCTCCATCTCCTACGCCGTGGGCGAGTGGGCCCGGGTCTGGCCCCTGGAGAAGCTGTTCCGCAGCTTCGGCTCCTTCTTCGTGCGCCGCCGCTTCCGCGATCCCCTCTACCACGCCGTGCTGGAGCGCTACGTGCAGCGGGCCGTGGCCCAGGGCACCACCCAGGGCATCTTCCTGGAGGGTGGCCTGAGCCGAGATGGCCGCCTCCAAGCGCCCAAGCTGGGCCTGCTGGACTACATGTTGCGAGCCGGGGCCAAGGACCTGGTCTTCATTCCCGTGGGCATCAACTACGACCGGGTGGTGGAGGACAGCAACCTGGTGCGGGAGGGCCTGGGCAAGCCCAAGCGCGGCCCCCTGGACCTGCTGCGGCGCACCTCCCTCTGGCTGCTGGGGCTGGTCTGGCGGGGTGCCACCGGGCGCTTCCACCGCTTCGGCTATGCGGTGGCCAACTTCGGCCAGCCCCTCCACGCCGCCTCGGCTCTGCACGGTGCCGACCTGCGGGCCATGGACTGGGACACCCGGAGGCCCCTCCTGGAGGCCTTCGCCGCTGATCTCCTCAAGGCTGTTGGTGACGAGGTGCCCATCACCCCCGTCGCCGCCGTGGCCTGGGTCTACCGCCACCACGGCGAGACGGCCCCCGGCAAGGCCCTGCTGCGGGACCAGGTGCTGGAGACCCTGGCCCGGGCCCAGGACCAGGGCCTGCCCCTCCACCTGCCCCGGGGCTCTTTCCAGCGGACCTTCGAGGTGGGCCTGCGGGTGCTCCTCCTGCGGCGCATCCTCCTGCAGGTGGACGGCCACCTGGTGCTGCCACCCCACAAGGCTCCCCTCCTGGACTACTACGCCCTGGGGGTCGCCCACCTGCTGGACCGGACCCATCCAGCCCCCTCCTGACACGCTGGGGCAGGCTGCTATGAACATGTCTCCATTGGGGATAGCAGCGCCTCAACCCGCCGCCGCCGGAATGGGTCTAAATCCTGCGCTCTTGCGAGGGAAGGCCCCATCGCCCACCCTTGACGAGCACTTGCACAAGGAGTTTCCATGCGCGCCATATCCCCCCTGCTCCTCGGTTCCCTCGGCCTGCTCGCCCTGCTGGGCTGCTCGGGCTCCCACGAGTCCCCGCACTCCGTCAGCAGCTACCTGGTGAACGGCATTGCCGTGGCTGACATCGACGCCAACGGCAGCCCGGACATCCTGGGCCTGGTGTCCATGGACGTGGATGGCGCACCCGCCCAAGGCTACGTCTCCACCCGCCTCCAGGGACCCGCCGGTGCCTTTGCCATGCCCGTCCGCTTCGGCGTGGGAGCCGGTCCCGCCAACCTGGTGCTGGCCGACGTGAATGGCGATGGCCGCCCAGACCTGGTGGTGGCCAACGCCTGGGAGCGCACCGTCTCGGTCCGCTTGGCGGATGCTGCCCGGCCTGGCTATTTCTTGACCGCCACCGTGCTCGCCACCCCGGGCCGCACACCCCTGGATGTGGCGGTGGGTGACCTCAACGGCGATGGCCGGATGGACGTGGTCGTGGCCGCCAGTGGCGCCCCCAGCGTGCTGGTCTTCACCCAGACCAGCACCGGCACCTTCAACACCCCTGTGAGCTATGCCGTGGGCGGCGATCCCCAGGCGGTCACCGTGGCCGACCTGGATGGCAACGGCCGGGCTGACCTCGCCGTGGCCACCACGGCCAATGCTGTCTCCGTGCTGCTGCAGACCGGGGCCGGTGTGTTCGCCTCAGCGGTGGACTACGCCACGGGCGTCCAGCCCATTGCCATCAAGGCGGCGGACCTCAACGGCGATGGCAAGCTCGACCTGCTCACGGCCAACTACGGCGCCGCCATCAGCCCTGGCACCCAGGGCCTGAGTGTCCTGCTGCAGGGTACGGCCGGCACCTTTGCCGCCCCCATGCACTACGCCACCGACTACCGTGCCACAGCCCTGGCGGTGGGTGACCTCAACGCCGATGGGCGGCCCGATGTGGTGGTGACCTGCGAGGGCCTGCCCGGCTACTCCGGGGCCGTCTCGGTCTTCCTGCAGGGAGGCATCGTCCCCGGCGGCCTGCTGCCGGCGGTGAACTACATCGGCTCCTACGGCCCCATGGGCGTGGCCCTGGCGGACATGAACGGCGACGGCCGCCCCGACCTGGTGCTGGCGGACGGCGACATCGTGGTGCGCCTCAACAGCAGCACCACGCCCGGCACCTTCGGGCTACCCAACTACTTCTACAACTAGCGCCCGAGGCCTTAGAGTAGGTCCCCAGGGAGGTCATATGCGCCGGGGCATCCTGCTCGGGGGACTAATTGCCGTGGGAGTCCTGGCGGGCTGGTGCGGCCATGCCATCGCTCCAGGGGGCTTGGCCCGGCCCCGGGCAGTGGAGCCCAGGGGCGCCCTCTACGACTGGGAGAAGGCCAGCGTCCAGCGGTTCCGGGATGCCGCCCCCAGCGTGGTCTACATCACCACCACGGAGGAGCGCAGCCGGGACTTCTTCGGGTTCAACGTGGTGGAGGTGCCAGCGGGCTCTGGCACGGGCTTCATCTGGGACGCCGAGGGGCACGTGGTCACCAACTTCCACGTCATCCAGGGCGCCACCCGCGCCACCATCACCCTGGCCGACGGCACCCACCACGAGGCCACCTTCGTCGGCGGCGCCCCGGACAAGGACCTGGCGGTGCTGGCGCTGGCCAAGACGCCGCCGAAGCTACGGCCCATCCCCATCGGCACCAGCGCTGACCTGCAGGTGGGCCAGTCGGTGCTGGCCATCGGCAACCCCTTCGGCCTGGACCAGACCCTCACCACCGGGGTGGTCTCAGCCCTGGGCCGGGAGATTCAGAGCGTCACCCGGCGCCGCATCACGGGGGTCATCCAGACGGATGCGGCCATCAACCCGGGCAACAGCGGCGGGCCCCTGCTGGACAGCGCCGGCCGCCTCATCGGCGTGAACACGGCCATCCAGAGCCCCAGCGGCGCCAGTGCCGGCATCGGCTTTGCGGTGCCCGTGGACACCGTGAACCGGGTGGTGCCGCAGCTCATCGCCCGGGGCCGCCTGGAGCGCCCGGACCTGGGATTCGAGGCCGTGGCGCCTCGGCTGGTGGAGCGGGCCTTCGGCGCCCAGAAGGGCATCATGGTGGGCAAGGTGGCTCGGGGCGGCGCCGCCGCCCGGGCGGGCCTCCAGGGCGTCACCGTGGAGGGCCGCCGCGTGCTGCCGGGTGACCTCGTCCAGGCCGTCAACGGCAAGACCGTGGAGGACTGGGACAGCCTCCTGGACGCCATCGAAGCCCTCCCCCTGGGCAGCACCGCCCAGCTGGACATTCAGCGCGAAGGCCGCAAACAGCGGATCAACATCCGCCTCGAGGCAGCGCGGGACTAAGCAACCAGAACTGAAACTGACCACCGCCAAGACGCCAAGACGCCAAGAACTGGGGAGAGAGACAGCTTTCATTTCTTGGCGCTCTTGGCGCCTTGGCGGTGATCTTTTAGTTAACCCTGGGCCAGAGGTCAGCCCTGGATCCACACGGGCTCTTGGCCCAGGAGCTTGGTCACGGCGGCGCGGCCACGGGGGCCGGGGTCCACGGTGAAGTCGTTGACCCAGGCATTCACGTAGCGGCCGATCATCTCCCGGTCCATGCCGCGGCCGAAGGACTGGCTGTAGTCCACGCTCTCCCAGTGCCGCTCCCGCGCCAGCTCCACGCTGCGGCGCATGAGCACGGCGAAGCGCTGCTTCACGGCCGCTGGCAGGTCCTTGCGGATGGCATTGCCCCCCATGGGCAGGGGCAGGTCGTAGGCCTGCTTCCACCAGGCCCCCAGGTCGGCCACCAGGTGCGCACCGGCCTCCCGGTACATCAGCTGGCTCTCGTGGATGAGCAGACCCGCCTCGTAGCGGCCCGCCACCACCGCCGGCAGGACCTGGTCGAAGGGCAGCAGCTCGACGGTGGGCTCGAAGCCCTGCTCTGCGCACCACTTCCGCATGGACAGGTAGGCGCTCGTGCGGCGCCCCGGGATGACGATGGTGAGGTCCTTCAGCGCCGCTGGGGCCAGGGGCACCCGGCTCACCACCAGGGGGCCCGTGCCCTCCTGGATGCTGCTGCCGGCGGTGAGCAGGTCGTAGCGGTCCTTCAGCTCGGGGTAGGCACCGAAGCTGATGGCCGTGACGTCGTAGCGGGCCTCGGTGGCCTCGGCATTGAGCTGCTCGATGTCCTTGCGGATAAAGGTGATCTCGAAGCCGTCGGGGTCCAGCCAGCCCAGGGCCAGGGGCGCCATCATGTAGGCGTCGTCGGAGTCCGGACTGTGGGCGATGGTGAGCTGCATGGAGGACCTCCCCTCCAGTTCACCACAATTTCCCCTGACTAGAGGATGGCCTCGGGATCCCGGGCGGCCAGCTTGTGCTTGACGCGCTCCACGGACTTGGCCGCCGGGTCGTAGCGGGGGTTCTCCTCCAGGGCGCTGCGGAAGTGCTGGAGGGCCTTGTCGAACTCGCCCCGGGCCTCGTAGACCCGGCCCAGGTTGAAGTGCGGGAAGCAGTAGTTGTCGTAGCGCTTGGCCTTGAGGGCCATGCGCAGCCAGGGGATGGCCTCGTCCGGCTCGCCCTGCTCCACGTAGTAGGCCCCGATGTCGTTGTAGGGGTTGCCAAACTCGGGATCCAGGTCGATGGCCCGGTGGCAGTCCGCGATGGCCGCCTGGAAGTCCTTGCCGAAGGAGTGGGCCCAGCCCCGGAAGGTGTAAGCCTCGGCGGTGGGGTGGAGCTCAATGGACTTGGTGTAGAGGGCGATCGCCTTGACCAGCTCACCCTTCATGTGGAGCTGATAGGCCTTGCCCACCCACTCCATGGCTTCCTGGCGCTTGCTTTTGTCGTCCTGGCCTTCGCTCATCGCCGTGACTCCGCGCCCTCAGGATAAGCCTACATGGGCCGGGGGCCACCAAATGGGATGCACAAAACCCGCCACCCGTTCCAGCCGGGCTTCGATCGCCCTGCGAACCTTGTTTGGCGTTGGCCCCCGGGGGCCTATCCTGTTGGGATGGTGAACGACCTCCCAGGCTCTTACTGCCAGAACTGCCTCTCCTGGAACCCCGGGGACCGGGAGGTCTGCCTCAAGTGCGGCACCCGGCTGCTCATCCTGCCGGGCGACCAGACCTGGGAGGACGAGGCCGACGATGGTGACGCCGGCGAGGACCTGGAAGAGCACCTCCTGGAGCGCATCACCGGCCTGGAAGAGACCATGCGCCGGGTGGAGACCTACCTGGAGACCGTCTCTGATCAGCTGGGCAAGCTGGAGCGCAGCGAGGTCATGCTCCGCAACGGCCTGATGGCCCTGGTCCAGGAGATGGAGCAGAACCGGCAGCTGGACGCCCAGGCCTTCTCCGAGCGCTGGGAGCACTTGGTGGAGGAGAACCTGCACCTCATCGGCGCCCGGGAGCTCTTCACCCGCTACCGGGCCCGCATCCTGCCCATCGCCCGGCCCAAGTCCATGTCCCAGCTCAAGCGGGCCCTGCTGGAGACCACGGCCCTGCTGGAGACCGCCGACCTCCCGGGGGCGGCCCACCGCCTGGGCCAGGCCCTGGCCCTGGACCCCAAGAACTACGAGCTCTGCTTCACCATCGCCTCCCTCCACGAGGCGGCCCAGAACTTCGAAGAGGCCGAGGCCCTGGCCCGCAAGACCGTGGCCCTGAGCCCCCGGCACTTCGAGGCCTGGATGCTGCTGGCCAAGCTGCTGCAGGAGCTGCCGGATAAGGCGGATGGGGCCATCGAGGCCCTCCACAAGGCCGCTGAGCTGCGCCCGGAGGATCCCGAGCCCCGCATGATGCTGGCGGAGCTGCTGCTGGAGCAGGACGACCTCCAGGGGGCCCTGGAAGCGGCCCTGGAGTCCGTGGCCCGACGCCGGGACGGCGAGACCCTGCTCCTCCTGGGCCAGGTCCACGTGGCCCGCGGCGAGAGCGCCCTGGCCGTGCCCCTCCTCAAGGAAGCCAGCAGCCACCTGCCGGGGGACCTCCATGTCCGCGAGGCCCTGGCCGAGGCCTACCTGCACCAGGGGGAGCGGGGCAAGGCCTTCTCGATCCTGCAGGAGCTGCTGCTCCAGAACCCCGGCGACCCGCACCTGCTGCTCATGGTGGATGCGGAGGATCACGCCCAGCTCCGGGAAGCCCGGGACGGCATCCCCGGCACCCAGCTGATCCTGGACGAGGCCGAGACCCTGCTGGACGAGGCCCAGACCGAAGGGGCCGGCATCCTCCTCAAGCGGGCCCGCCGGCGGGGCCGCAGCCAGCGCTCGGACTGGCTGGACCTGCGCCTGGCCTTCACCCGGGACCACGAGAAGAACCTCAAGGCGGCCCTGGACTTCGCCTGCTCCGATCGGCACCCCCGGCTCTGCTTCCTGGCCCTGCGCCTGGCCCTGGAGCACCTCATGGAGCAGAAGCGGGAGCCCGAGATCGCCCAGGCCCTGGACGCCTACCTCACCCGCCACCCCAAGAGCACCGGGGCCTGGGAGGCCGCCCTCATGCGCCAGGCCTACCGCCTGATGAACGGGCAGGTGACGGACCAGGACCTGATCGAAGTTCGACGCCTCTATGCCCATCCCTTGCCAGGCCTGGAGCCCCGGGCCCGGACCCTCCTGGGCCAGTACCTGCTGGCCCTGCAGCGCCACCGGGACGTGCTGGAGCTGCTGGACCCCCTCCTGGAGAAGGAGCCCACCATCATCAACCACTTCCAGCTGGGCGCAGCCCTGTCGGGCCTGGGTGAGCGGGAGGAGGCCCGGGCCCTGCTCAAGGCCGGCCTCGACGCCGACCATGGGGACCTGGACGACGCCCAGGCCAAGGGCGTGAAGGCCCAGATCCGGACCCTCCTGAAGGAGCTGGACGAGGTCCCGGCCCCCCCGGAGCAACCCTGACCGTAGCCCGCAGTCAATTAAGTTGACAAATTTGGTCGAGATTCCACACTAGAGGGAATCGGGAGCCTCGCATGAGTTCCACCTTCAATGTGGTCACCAGCCAGGAATACAAGTACGGCTTCGTGACGGACATCGAAGCGGACAGCGCTCCGCCTGGACTGAACGAGGACACCATCCGCTTCATCTCGGCCAAGAAGGGCGAACCCGAGTGGCTGCTCGAGTTCCGCCTGAAGGCCTACCGCCACTGGCTGACCCTGCCCGAGCCCGACTGGGCCAACGTGACCTACCCCCGGCCCGACTTCCAGCGCATCGTCTACTACAGCGCCCCCAAGCAGAAGGTCCCCAAGTACGCCTCCATGGACGAGGTGGATCCCGAATTGAAGCGCACCTTTGAAAAGCTGGGCGTGCCCATCCATGAGCAGGCGGCCCTGGCGGGCGTGGCCGTGGACGTGGTCTTCGACTCCGTGAGCGTCACCACCACCTACAAGGAGAAGCTCGCCACCCAGGGGATCATCTTCTGCAGCTTCAGCGAGGCCGTGCGGGAACACCCGGAGCTGATCAAGCAGTACCTCGGCAGCGTGGTGCCCTTCGCCGACAACTTCTACGCAGCCCTCAACAGCGCGGTGTTCACGGACGGCAGCTTCGTGTTCATCCCCAAGGGCGTCACCTGTCCCATGGACCTGAGCACCTACTTCCGCATCAACAACAAGGACTCGGGCCAGTTCGAGCGCACCCTCATCGTGGCCGAGGCCGGCGCCAGCGTGAGCTACCTGGAGGGCTGCACCGCCCCCCAGTTCGACACCAACCAGCTGCATGCGGCGGTGGTGGAATTGGTGGCCCTGGACCGGGCCTCCATCAAGTACAGCACCGTGCAGAACTGGTACGCCGGCGACAAGAACGGCCTGGGTGGCATCTTCAACTTCGTCACCAAGCGCGGCCTCTGCAAGGGCGTCGCCTCGCGCATCAGCTGGACCCAGGTGGAGACCGGCAGCGCCATCACCTGGAAGTACCCCAGCTGCCTGCTGGTGGGCGATGACAGCGTGGGCGAGTTCTACAGCGTGGCCCTCACCAACCACAAGCAGCAGGCCGACACCGGCACCAAGATGATCCACATCGGCCGCAACACCAAGAGCACCATCATCAGCAAGGGCATCAGCGCCGGCGACAGCTCCAACAGCTACCGCGGCCTGGTGAAGGTGCAGCCGAAAGCCGAGGGCGCCCGCAACTTCAGCCAGTGCGACTCCATGCTCATCGGCCAGGCCTGCAGCGCCAGCACCTTCCCCTACATCGAGGTGCAGAACCGCAGCGCCCGGGTGGAGCACGAAGCCACCACCAGCAAGATCGGCGAAGAGCAGCTCTTCTACTTCCAGCAGCGCGGCATCCCCCCCGAGGAAGCCATCAGCATGATCATCAACGGCTTCTGCAAAGATGTCTT
>CAIMFT010000144.1 GCA_903840385.1 uncultured Holophagaceae bacterium | reverse complement strand
GGCGCCCCGAGCTGGAGCCCATGCTGAACCTGCGCCAAGTGCCCTATCCCCGATTTCCCCGTCCATCCCCGGCTAAAGCCTTTTTTCCTATGTTTTTATCACTGTGCATCTGCGCCATCTGCGGCATCTGCGGTTTCGTGCTTTTCTCCGCGCCTCTCCAACTCCCGGGATTGCGGTTTCCCCCCCACCACCCCTAATCTGCCTCCATGAGCCCACTCACTGGCAAGCCCATCCCCCCCTTCTCCCTGCAGGACGACCAGGGCACCACCGTCACGGCCAAGGACTTCCAGGGCCGCTGGACCGTCCTCTACGCCTATCCCAAGGACAGCACCCCCGGGTGCACCACCGAGTCCTGCGACTTCCGGGACAACCTGGCCCGGGTGCAGGGCCTGGGGGCCCAGGTCTACGGCATCAGCCGGGACAGCCTCAAGAGCCACCTGAACTTCATCGCCAAGCAGGGGCTCACCTTCCCCCTGCTGTCTGATCCCGACTGTGCCCTGCTGGCGCCCCTCGGAGCCTTTGGCAAGAAGATCATGTACGGCAAAGAGGTGCAGGGCATCATCCGCAGCACCTTCCTGGTGGATCCAAAAGGCATCATCCGCCACGTCTGGCCCAAGGTCAGCGTGAAGGGCCACGTCCAGGCAGTGCTGGACACCCTGGCCGCTCTTCAGAAGGCCTAGACGGCCATTGGTGTCCAGACACCAGTCATCACTTCACCCAGCAATTTTCGAACGAAAATTGCTCTGACAACGGCCTGACGAGGTACGAACCTCACCCCGCCATGATGCTGAAGCCGCCGTCCACGTAGAGCACCTGCCCCGTGACACCGCGGCCCATGTCGCTGAGGAAAAACACACCCACATCGCCCACTTCCAGGGGATCCGTGTCCCGCTGCAGGGGGGTGCGGGAGCGGTGGTGCTTGAGCTTCGAGCCGAGGCCCGGGATGCCCGAGGCAGCCAGGGTCTTGATGGGGCCGGCCGAGATGGCATTCACCCGGATGCCTTGGGGGCCCAGGTCCGCCGCCAGGTAGCGCACGCTGGCTTCCAGGGCCGCCTTGGCCACGCCCATGGCGTTGTAGCCAGGCACCACCCGCTCGGAGCCCAGGTAGCTGAGGGTGATGATGGAACCGCCTTCGCTCATAAGGGGCTGGGCCGCATGGCTAACCGCGGCCAGGGAGTAGGCACTGATGTCCAGGGCCACCCGGAAGTCCTCACGGCTGGTCTCCAGAAAGCTGCCTTCCAGGGCCTGGCGGGGGGCGTAGGCCACGGCATGAACCACGAAGTCGAGGTTGCCCCACTTCTTCCGGATCTCGTCAAAAGCCATGACGATCTGGCTGTCACTGCCCACATCCAGGGGCAGGCACAGGGGGTCTTTCAGGCCCTCCGCGAGCTCTCGGACGTTCTCACCCAGACGATCATTCTGGTAGGTGAGACACAGCTGCGCACCGGCCTCCGCAGTGCGCTGGGCGATGCCCCAGGCGATGGACCGCTTGTTGGCCACACCGATGATGAGCCCCCGCTTGCCTTCCAATAATCCACCCATGGCAGTCATGGTTTCCCTCCGAAGTGGTGTCGAAACAGTCACTCAGGATACCCCTGATCCCTGCCCGGGGGCCAGACCGGCGGCGAGGAAGTGTGACCAACCCGGAGAAAATCGGCTCACCGCCCAGGAGTCAGTTCACCGGGCATCCAGGCATTAATCATGATAATCGACGAAACATGCGTCAGTTATGGTGAACGTCCCTGGGCAACTTCAGGGATAAGAGCCGAAAAACTGGGATGCCTTTAAAAGCAAATAAAATACTTAGCAACCAATTTGGGGGTTTCACGGATAGAGCAAAAAGCCTTAGCCGGGGATGGACGGGGATAGGGCACCTGGCACATCCAGCATGGGCTCCAGCCAGGGGTGCCACGGCCGCGCCTCTTGCGGGGAGTGGGCCGGCACGCAATCTGTGTAATCTGTGAAATCTGTGGCTCCGCTTTTGCTCTTGAATGGCCGGGGCTGAGGCATACCGATAGCCTGGGTGCCTTATCCTCGTGCATCCTCGTGCATCCCCGGCTAAGGCTTTCTTAGCACCATGAGAAGGCCGAACACGGAGGCCCAGACGGCGCAGACCAGATAGGACACGAAGGTCACCCAATACATGATGGGTTCACTCTCCCGGCGATAGATTTGGGTCCTGAACCCCCAGCCACGGCCCTTGATTTCCTGGTCGGAGTACCCCTTGAAGACCAACCAGAAGAACAATGCCCCAGCGGCCAGGAAGAAGGTTGCGAACATGGCATGCTCCTGTTGGCTCAGAATGAAGCCTATCCAAAAATGACGCAGATGGGCGCAGCCGTGGCACTTCGGAATGACTCCCGGCCTCGCGGGAAGCTGCCTCTGGCGGGTCCATGCCGCGAGCAGGTCGGCGCCCGTCTGGGAATCTGCGTCATCGGCGGTTCCGCATTTGCTCTTGAACAGCTTGGGCTGGGCATACCCAAAAGCCTTTTATTTCAAATATTTATCAGCTTTTAATCGGTGCTCATCGGTGTTCATCGGTGGCTAATTGATTTTTTTCCTTTCGCCCAGCGCTGCCCGATAATCGGGTTCTACCAAAGCCCACCCCTGGAGCCCCATGCTCCCCTTCCTTGCCACCATCCTGCTCTTGCAGACCCAGGCCCCGGACCCTGCCCTCCGGGGGGACCTGGACGCCGGGCGCTACCTGAAGGTGCTGGCGGCCTGTGACCGGCGGGTGGCCCAGGACCCCCGGGATGCCCCCGCCTGGGCCGCCCGCTCCCAGGCCCTGGCCAGCCTCCAGCGCTTTCCCGAGGCCCTGACCGACGCCCAGCGGGCCCTGGACCTGCAGCCCCGCCTGGCGGATGCCCTCCTGGCCCGGGGCCTGGCGCGGGCCGGTCAGGCCATCCGCCAGCGGGACCTGTCCGCCCTGCGGGAGGCCCTGGGTTCCATGGATGATCTGCGGGCCGCCACCCAGGCCGACCCCACCCTGGCCACTGCCTGGGCCAGCCTGGGCCTGGCCTATGAGCTGCTGCCCGGGGTGCTGGGGGGCTCCACCCGCCAGGCCCTGCAGTGCGCCGACCGCCTGGGGCGCCTGGTGCCCGCCCGGGGGGCCCTGCTGCGGGCGCTCATCCTGGTGGAAGAGGGCCGCTGGCGGGACGCTGAGGCCGCCTTCCAGAGGGCCCTGAGCCTGGCACCTACGGATCCCGAAGTGGTCAGCCAGTGGCTGGATGCCCTGGACTCCCGCCCCGCCAAGAAGGCCCTGGGCGAGGCTGGCAAGAACACCCGCCTCCTGGCCGAGGCCACCCGCCTCCTGCCCGGCGTGCGCACCCGGGCCCGGGCCGTGGCCGCCGTGAGCGACGCCTACCTTCACGGCGGCGACCCCGAGCGGGCCTGGCAGGTGCTCCAGGACGCCCTACCCCACGCCGACGCCCCCAGCCTCCTGCACCTCCAGTTGGGCAAGGTGGCTGCCGTCAGCGGTCGCCACCGTCCCGAAGGCCTGGCCGCCCTGGAGCAGGTCCTCCGCGAGCCCCTCGAAGGCGCCTCCGCCGGCTACCCCGGCGCCTGGTGGCGCAAAGCCCAGCTCCTCCAAGCCCTCGGACGGAACGAAGAAGCCCGACAAGCAGCTCGGGAAGCCCTCAAGATTGACCCGAGGCACCGGGGGGCGAGGG
>CAIMFT010000143.1 GCA_903840385.1 uncultured Holophagaceae bacterium | reverse complement strand
TGCGTGCCCATAGCTCAGGTGGATAGAGCAGCAGCCTTCTAAGCTGCAGGTCGTTGGTTCGAGTCCAACTGGGCGCACCAGCGCCCAGTTGGACTCGAATCAACGAGTGGACTGCCCGAGGCGTGCCTAGATGGCACGCCGAAGCAGGCCGGCGACTGGCGAAGCCAGGCGCGGTTCGAGGCCAACGTTCAGTGGGTCGGCGCCCGCACCAGCGCCCAGTTGGACTCGAATCAACGACCTGCCCCGCAATCCCAGTATCCAGCCTGGGGCGGTCGGGGCGATCATGACCGGGTACGCCGCTCCCCTTTCCCGGAGGTTCCATGTCTGTCCTGCGCACCGCCCTGGTTGTCACCGTGCTGGCTGGACTGACTCCGCTCCAGGCGGCACCGCCCACCGCACGCCGCCAGTGGGATCTCTCTCCCTTCAGCTGGCTTCGCCGCAGCCCTGCCGAGCCGGGGGCACCACCCAACAGTCATCCCCTCCAGGTGAGTCCGAAGGCCCTGGAGGAGGCGCTGGGCTCAGTGATGGTCGCCAGCCCAGAGGGCGACGAGCACCTCTTCGACCCCAACGAGTCCGCTGAGCTGAGCCGGCCCCTCTCTGAGGCCCTTGCGGTAACCCGACCAGGCGAGGACATACAGCTCGTCAGCACCGCCAAGCGCCTCGGCGCCATCTCGGCCTATGCCCTGACCGTGACGGCCCGAGTCTTCGTGGTGGAGGGGAAGCTGAACCTCCTGGTCCATGACGCCCGCTGGGATGTGGCCTTTGCGTACACGCTGACCCTCCAGGTGCCCGAGTACAAGTTCGGCTCCCGCACCAAGGCCAGCCCCGTGGTGCTGAAGGCCGAGGGCGCCGAGCGCCGCCGCCCGGACTGGCTGCTCCTGCCTCTGGCTGCGAAAGCCCCCACACCTGCGACCACCCCGGCACCCACTCAGATCGTCCCGCCCACGGCAGCCCCCGCATCCTCCCCGAGCCTGGAGCAGCGCTTCCTCCGCCTGAAGCAGCTGCGGGAACAGAACCTCATCACGGAAGAGGAGTTCGCCAAGCGGAAGCAGGAGCTGCTGAAGGAAATCTGAGGTCGCCAAACGCCGCAGAGAATCTCCAGGGGCTGCGGTAACAGTTTTCTTTCGAATGCTATAATTTTCAGACCATATGTCCACTCCCGCGCCTGCCCAACCCATCCAGACCCGCCTGGCCGAGGCTTACCACGAGCTGCCGGAGGCCATGCGGCGCATTGCCGATGCGCTGATGTCCGACCCGCTCCTGGGCGCCCTCTGGGGCATCGAATCCATGGCGGATCGTGCAGAAGTGAGCGTAGGCACGGTGGTGCGCTTTGCGAAGCGCCTGGGCTACCGCGGCTTCAGCGAGTTTCGTGATGCGCTGCGCGAGGCCTGCCAGGCCCGGAGCGGCGACTCCGACCTGGAGTCCATGGAGTCCCCGACGGATGTCTTCGGCACGCTGGCGGAAGTGGCTCGCCGGGATGGTGAGAACCTGAACCGCCTCATCCAGATGGTGGATCAGCCCACCCTGGAATCAGCAGCACGGATGCTCGTGCAGGCCCACCACCGCGTCATCCTGGGCCGGGGCGTCTCCCACGTCATGAGCCTGGTCATGGCCCTCTACCTCACCCAGGCGGGCCTGCCCTGCATTGCGGCCATTCCCTCCGACTTCTCCAACCAGGTGGCGAACCTGGACTCGCACGACCTGCTGGTGGTTCTCAGCTTTGCCCCCTACAGCCGCGAGACCATTGACTCGGCCATCTTTGCGCGGAGCAACAACATCCCGGTGCTGGCCTTCTCTGACCGGGCCGACTCGCCGCTCAAGGACCACGCCGACATCCTGATCCCCGTGCCCAGCGAGGACCTCCTGTTCAGCTGCAGCATCACCACCTTCGCTGCCCTGGCCCATGCCTTCGCCATCGTGCTGGCCGCCCAGGACCACGCCGGCACCCTCAAGCGCCTCAAGGCTGCGGACAAGGTGGCCCAGCCGCTCTTCATGAACCACTGGCTGCCCATGCAGCCCGGTGCCTTCAACCTGGGCCGTTCCCGGAAGCGCTAGGCGCTGCGCGGAACCCGCTCCACCGACGAGGAGGCCCCGTGTCCAGTCCGAGCCGTGAGCAGCTGCTGCGCCACCTCCGGCGGGCGAATGCGGTGGCCGAGGCTGCTGTCAGTGCGGGGCACCATCCCTTCGGCGCCCTGCTGGTGGGGCCAGACCACGAGACCGTCCTGCTGGAGCAGGCCAATGTGAACACGGTGAACCATGCGGAGGCCGTGCTGGCCCGCACCGCGGATGCCAACTTTTCTCCCGCCTACCTGGCGGACTGCACCCTGTACACCACCGTGGAGCCCTGCGCCATGTGTGCAGGAACCCAGTACTGGGCCAACATCGGGCGCCTGGTCTATGGCATGGACGAGGACCGCCTGCGGGCCTTCACCGGCAATCACCCGGAGAACCCCACCCTGGACCTCCCCTGCCGGGACCTCTTCGCCCGGGGCCAGAAGGCCATCGAGGTGATCGGTCCAGTCGCCGAGGTGGAAGCGGAGATTGCCGCCCTCCATCAGACCTTTTGGCGGGCCTAGAAGGTCAGCTGGTCGTAGGTAGGTGTGCCCACCTCGACCCAGGTCTCGCGACCGTAGCGGATGATGTTCCCGAAGATGAAGATCAGCGGGGAAGTCGTGGCATTGCCCGGGAACAGGCCGATGATCCAGGGGTGAGCGGCATTCAGCTCGAAGCCCTCCGTGGCCTGGGCCCGCTCGGTCAGGCCATTCATGTAGGCCTGGGCGTAGTCCAGCGCACCCTCGGGGGTGGCCACCGGCATGCCCTCGGCGGTGTAGCTCCGCCCCAGGTTGCTCCGGAGGAACATCGCGGGCTCTGCGAGGAGCCGCACGTGGGACGTGGGGTAGGCGGTGCGAAAGGCTTGGAGCAGGGCGTCGGCAGAGAAGGTCATGGGTTGCCTCGAAGGCGATGGATCAGGGTTGAACGGAGCTAGAAGCGCATCTCGCGGTTATAGGGCTTGCCCAGGTCCGTGGGGCCCAGCTGCCGGGCCTTGCGGGCCAGGGCCAGGACGACGATGACCAGCACGTAGGGCAGCATGACGGCGAACTCATAGGGGAACTTGATGCCCCACACCTGCATGGAGAGCTGGAAGGACTGGGCGATGCTGAAGAGCAGGGCGCCGCCCAGGATGCCCAGGGGACTCCAGCGGCCGAAGTAGACGAGGGCGACGGCGATGAAGCCCCGGCCCGCCACCAGATCATCCGAGAACATCTTGGCTTGGCACAGGGACAGGTAGGCTCCGGCGAGACCCGCCATGGCACCACCCAGCATGAGGGCCTGGTAGCGGATGAGATCCACGCGGATGCCCATGGTGTCAGCGGCGCGGGGGTGGGTGCCGACGGCCCGCACCTTGAGGCCCCAGGGCGTCTTGTAGAGCAGGAACCAGCAGGCGGGCACCAGCAGCAGGGCCGTGTAGGTGAGGGCGTTGTGGTTGAAGAGCACGCCGCCCAGGAAGGGGATCTTGGAGAGGCCAGGGATGGCGATGGCCGCCATGCCCTCCACGCCGGTGACGCCCCCTACGAAGTGGCGGAAGAGGGTGCCGGCCAGGCCCCAGCCCAGCATCTGCAGGCCGATGCCCGCGATGCCCTGGGAGGCCCGGAAGGTCACGGTCACCAGAGCAAACACAATCCCCATGGCGGCACCCACAGCCATGGCGGCGCCCAGCCCAAGGAAGTTCCCATAGGCGGCCCAGGGGGTGGCCTTCATGGCGAAGGGCACCATGAAGCCCAGGAAGGCGCCCATGCACATGATGCCGTCACAGCCCAGGTTGAAGACGCCGGCCCGCTGGTTGAAGTTCTCCCCCAGGGCCGCCAGCAGCAGGGCCACGGAGAAGGGCACCGCCAGGCAGAGGACGTTGTAGAGCATCAGTCCGGCGCTCATGACTGGGCTCCTTTCCCGGCCTTGGGGGCCGAGGGCGAGAATCTTGCGAACCACCGGAAGAAGCGCTCCTGGGCGTAGGGATTTCGCAGGAAGCTCTGGGCACTGACGATGGAGAGGATGATCACGCCCTGCAGCACCAGCACCATGTTGGCGGGCACGGAGGCCGAGCGCTGGGTCATGTCGGCACCGATGAGGAGGATGCCGAAGAAGATGGAGGACGGAATGATGCCGCCCGGGTGGAGCATGCCGAAGAGGGCCACCACGATGCCCGCAAAGCCGTAGCCCGAGGAGATGCCCTCGATGGCCCGGTGGTGGACGCCGGAGACCTCCACGGCCCCCGCCAGGCCCGCAAAGCCCCCGGCCATGAGCATGGCCACGATCAGGTAGCGCTCCACAGGCACGCCGGCATAGCGGGCGGCCTTGGCCCCGGCCCCGGCGGTGCGCATGCGATAGCCGAGAGTGGTCTTCCAGAGCAGCATCCACACCAGCAACGCCGCCACCAGGGCCACGATGAAGCCCATGTGGATGCGCGTCCCGGGAATGATCGTATCCAGGAAGGCCAGCTCCGGGAGGCGCATGGACTGAGGTGTGCCCGAGCCCGTCTCCAGCTCATTGGGGTCCAGCATGGGGCCCCGCAGGAGGAAGGTGTACACCTGGGCGGCGATGTAGTTGAGCATCACGGTGCTGAGGATCTCGTTCACCTGCAGCTTGGCCTTCAGCCACCCGGCAACGCCGCCCCAGAGGGCACCGGCCAGGGCCCCGGCCAGGAGGGTGGCGGGGAGCAGGATGGCTTTGGGGGCGTGGGGCATGGCCAGGGCCATGGCCGTGGAGGCGATGACCCCCATCTGGATCTGGCCCTCGGCGCCGATGTTCAGGATGCCGCTGCGGAAGGAGATGGCGATGCCCAGCGCAACCAGCATCAGGGGCACAGAGCGCACCAGGACTTCTGTCACGCCAAACAGATCCGACAGTGGCCCCGTGAGGATGGTCTTGTAGGTGGCCAGGGGGCTGGCGCCGATGGAGAACAGCACCAGCGCCACCAGCAGGGCGGCGATGAGCGTCACGGCGAGGATGATGGCACCGGAGTAGAGGAGCTTGTTCCTATTCATGGGCCACTCCAGCCTGCGTTGCCACCGGGGCATCGCCGGGGGAATCCGGGTCAGCGAGGCCGGCCATGAGGATGCCCAGGCGCTCCCGGGTGGCTTCCACCGCCGGCAGGACCTTGAGGATCTTCCCCTTGTAGATGACCGCAATGCGGTCCGAGAGGTTCATGACCTCCTCCAGTTCCTCGGAGATCAGCAGG